>NZ_CAKVKB010000027.1 GCF_934754915.1 uncultured Clostridium sp. | reverse complement strand
CTTAAATTTATTATCCATATCTCTTATTTCAACACCTAAATATTTATACTCTCCTTTATTCCATCTTACAGTAAAATCTGCAACTCCTTCTTCTTTAATTATTTGTTCTTTCTTTATTCCATTTTCAATAAAATAAATTTTTAAAGGAAATTCCGTTTCATTTATTTTTCCATATTCATTTTCCATATTTTCCAGATGTATATTTACTGAGTAATCAACTTCAGCATTGCTTATTATTTCTATTTCATCACCAGGTAAATAGGAATCTTTCTTATTACCATTTATAACTTCTATATTTATATCCAGTATAATTCCTCTGCTTACATATACATGTCCTTTTTTTACAGAATCAATTATACTTTCAGCAGTTAGTCCATTGGAATAGACAAATGTAGCAGGATCTCCAATTATGGATCTTTCATTTGAATTATCATATGTTTCAGTTGGAAGTATATGTGCATCACTTCCTCCTATTCCATATATTCTATAACCATCATTCCATAATGCATACATCATTTCTATAACTTTGTCGTTGCTTTCTGCTCCAAGATAGTATGTTGGATCGTTACATATTTCTATAGTTTGAAATTCATCTAATCTAATATTTGAAAATTTCCATTTCCAAAATTCAAGGGCCATATGATTTACACTATATACAGCTTTTTCATCTCTATATGTACTTACAAGTTCTTTAACTATATTTTCCTGAATCTCATTTGAATCTTTACATCTTCTATCTTGAATAATGTTTTTCAAATCAAGACTCAATGGAAATTGCCTTATCCCTAAAATATTGAAATGACCATCTTCTAACGTAATTTCAGTACCTGGTATTATGAGAAATTCATCATCTTTTTTCCACCCAGTTGGTACTATATTATGCTCCGTTGATACAGCAAAATCCATGTTCATTTCTTTAGCTGTCTTTATATAAAGTTCATTTGTCATTTTCCCATCAGAAAGTATTGTATGAGTATGAAAATCTCCTTTAAACCACTTAGTTTCTTCATTAAAGCTTTTGTTCCAATTATAGCTGCTTAAACTTAAGAGATTTTTATTTTCTTCTTTATTGTAATCTACCCATACATCATCACCTAGTCTGTCTATATTTTCGTCTATAAAATTATCTGAGCCTTCTAATATTATACTGTAATTAATATTTTCTTTTTTCTTTTCTAAGCTGATAATTATGAGTTTCCATTGTCCTTTGACTATTTCTCCTGGATATGCGCCAATACTGCATTTACTGCTATCTTCTCCAATAATTAAATTATTTTTAGAATTAATGCTTCTATACTGCAGTCTTAAAGTATTATTTGAATCTATAAGCATTAGAAATACAACAGGATTTCTTTTTGCATATGATTTGAGTTTTACATTTAAATATCTGCAATTTTTATCTATATTAAATTTCTTAACACTTATATCATTCTTTGTCTCAAATTGAAATTCTATTTGTAAATAAGATTCATTTTTATTATTCATGTACAGCTTCTTCCCCTCAAAGACTAATATTCCATACTTTTCATTTACACATACTGCAATTAACAATGTACAATTAATAATCTGCAATATAAGAATTAAATCCTACAAGATTTTTCATATTTTACATGTACGTGATAAATTTAAAATGTGATTTTATAACATACACAAGAATTTTTCATATGAATGTAAATATGAAAATCAACATATAGTCTGCTATAAACAAATATGCATACTTATATATTGATTTAAATTATATAAAATTAATTATGAAATCTTCATATATTATAAACAGCATTTTAGGTTCACTATATGAACATTAGCATTGTTCACTGTTCATTTCAATAAGTTCATTATTTTTTTCTAATAGAATTTTTCTTAATTTTAAAGGAATGATATTTAGAATTGATGCTCCAAGTTCACTTGTAACTCTTGCAATATCTTTGATGTGATTATCATTTATCCCTGGTATAAGCACACTGTTTATTTTTACTATTATGCCAAGGTCTGCTACCTTTTTTATTCCTCTAAGCTGAGCATTTATAAGTTTTTTAGCACCTTCTATGCCTTCAAGCTTATTTCCATCTTCTGAAGGAGTTATTATAAGTTCAGCCCCAAGAGCTTTCATCAATATCTGTTTTTCAACAGAAAATTTTTCTGGAATAACTATAATAAGTCTATATCCTTTTTCAAATGCAGCAAGTGCAAGTCCTATTCCAGTGTTACCAGCAGTAGCTTCAATTATTGTTGAGCCAGGTTTTATCAATCCATCTCTTTCTGCATTTTCTATTATCTGAAGCCCTATTCTGTCTTTTATGCTTCCTCCTGGATTTAAATATTCCAGTTTTGCAAAAATATTAACATCTCTATCTGGTGATATATGATTTAATTTTAATAATGGTGTATTTCCAATAATATCTCTTATATCATCTGCATATTTCATAAAGCAATCCTCCATTTTTATTTATCTTGATTATTTGGTTGTGGATATTTCATGATTATAATTATTGTCCTATTATACTTTTTTCAAAAGCATTTTTTATATCTTCAATAAGATCATCAACATTTTCAATTCCAACAGACAGTCTTAAAAGATTGTCCACAATTCCTGATTTCTGCCTTATTTCATATGGTATTGCAGCATGAGTCATAGTTGCTGGATGGCATATAAGAGATTCAACGCCTCCAAGACTTTCTGCAAGAGTTATAAGTTTCAATGACTTTAAGAATTTTCTATAATCTATATTATCTTTTGTTACAAATGAAATCATTCCTCCAAATCCATCTGCCTGTTTCTTCTGAATTTCATATCCTTTTGAACTTTTTAATCCAGGATAATATATCTTTTCTACAAATTCACTATTTGCAAGATACTCTGCTATCTTAGCAGCATTTTCATTATGTCTGTCCATTCGTACACCCAAAGTTTTAATTCCTTGAATAAGCATGTAAGAATCAAAAGGTCCAAGAACCCCTCCTGTAGAATTTTGTATAAAATATAGCCTTTCCAATATTTTTTTATTATCTTTTACAGCAACAAGCCCTGCAACAACATTGCTGTGTCCTCCAAGATATTTTGTTGCACTGTGGACTACGATATCAGCACCCAAATTCAATGGCTTCTGAAGATAAGGTGACATAAATGTATTATCTACTATAGTCAAAACATTATATTCTTTTGCCAGACTGCTTACTTCATGAATATCTGTAATATCCATTAAAGGATTTGTTGGTGTTTCTATAAATACAGCCTTTATTTTTTGATTTTCCTTATCATCTTCAAGAATTTTCTTTATATTATTTACATCTGAAATATCTGTTATTTCATAGTTTATATCAAAATTTTTAAATACTTTATCAATAACCCTGAATGTACCACCATAAAGATTATCTGGAATAATAACTTTATCTCCGCTTTTAAATAATGAAAAAACTGCTGTGATTGCTGCCATACCACTTCCAAATGCAAGTCCTCCTATTCCATTTTCAAGAACAGCAATTGTTTTTTCTAATGCTTCTCTTGTTGGGTTTTGTGTCCTTGAATATTCATATTTAAATTCTCCAAGTGCCTGCTGTTTATAAGTTGATGTCTGATATATAGGTATATTTACAGACCCTGTAAATTCATCTCCATCAACTGCTCCATGTACTAATAATGATTCTATTTTCATATTTAATCCCTCACATTCTATAATTTTTTATATTGCTTCCTTTTCTTTTTTATCTAATATGTCAAGTAATGTTGTTGAATATAATATATCCTCTATCTCAGATTTCAGTTTCTTCCAAATCAATCGTAGTGGACATGTTTTTTCCCTGCTGCACCTTATTCCATCAGTACAATCTGCAATTTCTATAGGACCTTCAACACATCTTAATACCTCCCCAATGCTTATTTTATCAGGCGGTCTTGTAAGTATATATCCACCTTTTGATCCACGTACACTTTTTATAAGACTTCCATTTTTCAAATCACCTAATATATGCTCAAGATAATATGGTGATATATTTTCTTTACTTGCTATAAAATTTATAGATAAAGGTTCATTGTCTGCCATTTCAGCTAAATCAAGTATTGCTCTCAACCCATATTCTCCTCTTGCTGATATTTTCATCCTACCCCTCCTTTTTGTTTTGATTATGTATTCTAATAATAAAACTACATAGATATTAAAGAAATCTCTGCTAATATTTCATTCTTCATTGTCAGTTGTTAATTGGAATATATATTTTCCTGCTCATTTTTTTATAAAACTTTCTTCCATATAAAATAACAAAGCAGCTTTGCAATACCCACTTCGTGTGGATAATACTTTAATCTTTTCAAGCTTCTTAATCCACTCATATTGCTTGATTTAATTTTTCCCCACTTGTGGGGAAAATCTTATGCTTTTAAAAAATCCATCAGCTGTTGTCATTTCTGCTATTTTTTTTAGTTAATGGACAGCTGATTCAAAATGATTTTCCATACATAAAAAACTTATCAGCAGACTATGCTATTTTTAACAGAATAATTTCATATTAAAAGAACAAAAAGAGACCTTGGACAGAATTTAATTCTATTCCAAAGCCTCTAGTTTTCTAGTCAGCCATAATTTCAATTATCCCTATATGTTTACTGTGTTTTATTAAGAATAATTTTAGTACAGCTGTATTAATTTGTCAATACATATTTAAAATTATTAACCCTTTGCTATTATTTATATCTTTTATTTAACTTTTCCCCACAAGTGGGGAAAGCCATCTTGCATCTATTTTACTTACTTTGATAATATTTCAACTCCAGTATCAGTGACAAGCAGAGTATGCTCCCACTGAGCTGAAAATGACTTATCTTTCGTTCTTACTACCCATCCATTTCTTTTATCTATAACAATATTTCTTTTTCCAGCATTTATCATAGGTTCAATAGTAAATACCATGCCTGGTACAAGAACCATGCCACATCCCTTTTTCCCATAATGAAGCACCACTGGATCTTCATGAATAGCTAAACCAACACCATGTCCACAAAATTCGCGTACTACAGTATATTTATTTTCTTTAGCATGCTCTTCTATTACTGCACCAATATCTCCAAGAGTTGTTTCAAAAGGTTTTATTATTGATACAGCTTTCTCAAGACATTCCTTAGTAACCTGTACCAGTTTTCTATCTTTTTCCTTCACATTTCCAATCATAAACATTCTGGATGCATCAGCAAAATATCCATTGAGCTTTGTAGTTGCATCAACATTTACAATATCTCCGTCTTTTAAAATTCTATCCTTTGAAGGAATTCCATGACATACTTCATCATTTACTGATACACATACACTTTTAGGATATCCTTCATAATTCAAATCTGCTGGAATTGCACCATGATCTACTGTATATTTATGAACCATAATATTTATATCTTCTGTAGACATTCCTTCTTTTATATTATTCTCGACAAAATCAAGAAGCCCGCTGTTTATTACAGATGCTTTTTTTATTCCTTCAATCTGCTCTTTATTTTTTATCATTCTTCTTAGTGGTGTTATCTTGCCTTGAGACCTAAGTTTTCTTAACCGGCTGTCAAATTCCTTATGACATTCTTCATAGCTTAGCCCGCTTCCACACCAGCATTTATTTCTTTTATTGTTTTCATCATTATTCATAACATCAATTCCTTACCTGTATTTTTATATTTATTTTAATATTAACATTAATTTGTAATTAATCAAACTTTAGGATTTTATTGTTGTATTTCAATAAATATTTTCGCATATTATTATATTTGAAATTTACATACACAAAAATCCCAATTGTCTACACATAAAAACAATTGGGATTTTATATCACTAATTTTCCTTAACTTCTTCCATAAATAGCATATTTAAATATGTTATTTATGCCAGCCTTCCATGTCTTTCATAATTGGCACGTTTTATTATATTATTTTTTTCATCAACTAAAATTACCCTAGGTTTATGTTTTTTATATTCTTCTTCAGTCATATTGCAATATGTCATAATTATAACTTTATCATTAACTTGAACACATCTTGCTGCTGCCCCATTAAGACATATTATTCCTGACCCTGCTTCTCCTGAAATAGCATAAGTTTCAAATCTATTTCCATTTTCAACATCCACTATCTGCACTTTTTCATATTCAGCTATTCCTGCTGCATCTAATAAATTTTGATCTATAGTTATACTTCCTACATAATCTAGTTCTGCCTGTGTTACTGTTGCTCTATGTATTTTTGATTTTAATATTGTAATTTCCATTTTTTTATCTCCAATCTTATATTTCCTTTATTATAAAATCCTTATTTAATCGTACATAATTTAATTCTATATTTTCATGACAAGTTACTACCATAGTATATCCCTGCTTAAATCTTTTTTCATAAAATACACATCTGTCTAGTCCTCTATCATCTATAATTACTCCATTGTCTTTTACCAATGTGATTTCAGTATATGGTATATATAATCCCTTTCCTTTAAATTTTGAATAGCTTTCTTTATACACCCATGCAGTTATTTCATAATCTTTTTTGCTATCTGCATCGAGATGATTTCTTTCTTCAACTTCAGATTTAGACAAAAACAATCTGCTGCATCCTTCATCTAAATCAATATGTTTTTGTATATCTATGCCTATTTCCTTTTCAGAAACTGCACATACTACATATCTTCCAGAATGAGAAATATTAAATTTAAAGTTATCAGCATTTCTAAAATAAGGTTTCCCATATTCGTTGAATGATATCTGTAATTCTTTTATATCTTTACAGACATATTTCGCACATGCTTTTCGTGCAATATATTCTCCAACAGAACTTTTTACCTTATCTTTGAATCTTTTATATCTTCTCAATCTTTCTATTGTTCTATAATCTAAAAAGCTTTTAATATATTCGTAATCATTTTGTTTCACATCTGATATATCAAATATAAATACATTTCCGTAACTCATAAATTACTTATCTATCCTTATATCTCCAATTTTTTCTTGAGGATTAGCTATTACTTGTTTTAGAATATTGATATACTTCTCTGGAAAACAAACCATATCCTCATTCTTAAATAGTTTAGGATTATATTCTACTACTCCTGAAATTCCATCTTCATTCTCATATACTGTAAACACCATATTTCCCATAGCATTTTTATTTTCTGATACCCATGGAGTTATTTTCATACCATCTAATTCTATATCACTTTGTTTAAAATTTTGATATGCAATTATAAACTGCACTATTGAATTTAATGGTGTAGTTTCATCATCTACTATACCTGCTACTTGACTTAAAAGAGGGCACTGCTGATTCTTCATATCTTCAGTTGTATCTTCCTTAGCCCTTTTTAACAGCTGACTTATTGTTTCATCTTTATTTATATTTAACCTATTGGCAACTAGATTCACTAAAAATCCTATTGTATTGTAAAATTGCTTTGAAACCCTGTTTGCTGATGCAACTGCTATAACTGTATCATCTTCATCATATCTTTTTGATATATATATGTGATATGCCATAAGAACTATATTAAATATTGTAGTTTTTTCATTCTTAGCCATTTGTTTTAAGTTTTCTGTAAGCTCAAAATCAAAATTAAATGGAATTATATCAATTTTATCTTGTCCATCATATTTATCATTTACTGGTAAGTCTATCATTAAATTTGCACCTTTTAATCTATCTTTCCAGTATTTCATTGATGTCCTTCCATCTTCACTGCTAAGAAATCTATTTTCTTCAAATACAAATTCTTTGAATTGACATTTTACACTTTCCTTATTTTTTTCAGGTGACAAGTAGAATTCGGAAAACTCATCAAGAAGTATTCCAAGACTCCATCCATCTGAAATGATGTGATGTATGTTTATAAGCATAAGATTTTTACAATCAGAAATTTTATAAATATATACACCCATAAATACATTGTTAAGAAGTTTCATTGGTTCTGAATTTTGAATTTTTGCTTTATTTATGGCATCTTGTGTCCTTTCTTCTTCTGTATTACCTTCAGTATCTATTATATTTAATTTGAACTTATAGTTTTTTAATATCTTTTGTTTAAATTCGTTATTATCTTCTACAATTACAGTTCTTAACTGTTCATGACGTTCGGTTACTTTAGATAAGGCTTCATGTACTCTTTCAATACATAAATTTCCATCTATCATAAGTCCAAGACATAGATTCCATTTTGACCCTGACTCTGGTTCTTTTAATTGTGTATAAAACAATGTTTTCTGCATCTGTGTCAAGTCAAATAATTCTTCTTTTACTTCTTTAATATCAGTTTTTTCTTCATGTTTTGTTTGTCCATTATTACCTTTTTCAATAATAAGTTTTGATATTTCATTTATTGTGCTGTAATCATATATCATTGCTACATCTATAGATACATTAAATTTTTCTTCAATATCATCTGTAAGCATTGTTATAAGAAGTGAATTTCCTCCAAGATCAAAAAAGCTTTCATCATAATCTATTTCATCATCATATCCTAGTACATCCTGCCATATTGAAACAAGTTCCTCTTTTACATTTTTTTCATCCAAGTTCTCTTTTTCATCATAAACTTTATTAAACTCTGCTTCTTCATTTTTTGATATATCCTTAACAACTTCCTTAACACTATGAACTTTCTCTACTTTAAGCCAGTGCTTTACTTTATCAAAACAATATGTTGGAATAGAAATCCTTTTGTAATTACTTTTTTCATAGTATTTATTCCATTCTATATTAAAACCTTGATTATACAATGATATGATCAAATCATCCATTGATTTACAATCTCTTATTACAAATTCTCTTATTCTATCTGAATCTTCAATATCTAATGAACTGCTTCCAAAGTTTATTACTAAAATTTTATTATCTCTGCTTAATTTTTCAAGCTGTTCAATACATTTTTCTTTATTTATTGAATTTACCTTTTCTTTACATGCTATATCTGCAACTTCTTCATAGCTGATTTTTTCCTTAACCATGTTTATCATTGCTTTTCCGAAATCATCAGCAAATATATAATCTGCTTCTATTCCCAAATTATTCAGCAGCATATATAATGCAGCTTTGTAATCTATAGCACTATTTTCCTTGCTGACTGTTTCATAGCATTCATAATTTCTTTTAAATATATCATATTTGTTTTTAAGACTTGTTACATTTATACTTTCACATTCCATTTCATTTGATATTAGGAAAATTATTTTTGATTTTTCATTTTCTCTTGCATATGATACTATTTCAAGTTTATCATATAAATCTTCCAAGTCCTTTATTCTTAAAATTCTTCTGTATTTATAGTCATCTCTGCCTATGTTCATTGTATATACAATATCATTTATGTCATCTCTGCCTTTTATATACTTTCTTAACTGTAAAGCATACTTTTCAAAAGCTTCTGAACTTCTTGCACTTATTTTTACAATTCTATTAGTTTCATCAAGATTACCAGATGAAAGTTTTTGATTGTATTTTTCCAAGACAATATGAGCATTTGTTCCACTGAGTCCAAAAGAATTTATCCCTACAAGCCTTTTGTCATCATCTTTCCAGCATACTGTTTCCTTTACTGGAACAAGAGGAGTTTCTTCAAATTTTATAAGCCTATTTGGAGTATTAAAATTACATATTGGATAAGATACATTGTGATTAAATTCTAATAAAACCTTTATTACACTGGCAATCCCTGCTGTAAATCCAAGATGGCCTATATTAGATTTTACAGATCCTAAAGTGACATATGATTTTTTATCTGTGTACTCTCGTATACTTTCAGTAATACTTTCCACTTCAATTGGATCACCAATTTTTGTTCCTGTACCATGAGCTTCAATTCCAGTAAATTCTTCAGGTTTTACATTTCCTGCTTTCCAAGCCTTGATCATAGCTTCTTTCTGCCCTTCTACGCTTGGAGTTGTTGCACTGCTGCAGCGTACTCCATCTCCATTTATGGCACTTCCTTTTATAACTGCATATATATTATCATTATCTCGTTTTGCATCTTCAAGTCTTTTTAAAAGGACAAAGCCTCCTCCTTCACCTACAGCTGTACCATCTGCATCATCATCAAAAGATTTACATCTGCTGTTTTTTGATCCTATTCCTAATGCATCATTGCTCTTATCCTCTGACTCAGGAATTATTAAATTAATGGCCATTCCTCCAACAAGTGAATAATCGCATTCACCTGTTATTAGTTTCATACATGCTTCATGAATTCCTACCAGTGTAGATGAACATCCTGTATCAATTATTATATTAGGTCCATGAAGATCAAGGTAATATGCAATCTTTCCAGAAAGCATTGATTTAAGGCTTCCTATAAAAGATAGTCCTGTTGCTTGTCCAGTTATCTGTTCATATTCATTATCCGTACATGAAGCAATTACTGCACAATTTGTTCCTCTGAAACTTTTTAATGAATACCCTGCATCTAAAATTGTCTGTGCTGCAAGTTCAAGACATAATCTCTGTTCAGGACTCATATTTTCTGCTTCCTTTTTAGCAATATTGAAAAATTCATTATCAAAATATTCAATATTTTCAATATATCCTAACTGTTGATATTCCTTTTCTTTATCAAGACCACATAATTCTCTTCTTGTATCTGATATTTTTGAAATACAGTCTGTCTTATTTAATAAATTTTTATGAAACTGCTCTAAAGTTTCTCCTTTAGGGAATTTACCACTCATCCCAATTATCGCTATATCTGAATACATGTCTACTCTCCTTTAAATATCAAAAATTACTATATCATCATCTTCCTCATTTAAAAGTCTGCTTAGTTCCTTTATTGTAGAATATTTAAATAAATCCACTATAACAATATCACTATTAAATTCTTCATTTATTTTTGTTATTAATGGTATACTTTTTAATGAATTTCCACCTACATCAAAAAACTTATCATTTATTCCAATATCATTATTTCCCAATACATCCTTCCATATAGTTAAAAGTTTTTCTTCTGTTGCACTTATAGCTTGATTAAATGAACTTTCTTTTTTATTTACTTTTTTTATAGATATATTTCCAGCTGATACATTTAATTCTTCATCTTTATCTGATAAATATTGAATTTCAGTTTTAAATTCATTCATATTTTCCTGAATATATACAGATTTATTTAAATTATGGCTATTTAAATTAAGACCGATTATACTCTTATGGCAGTCTCTTAAAATTACTGATTCCAAACTGCATATTCCAGTCTTCCTATTTATAAGATAGTATCCCGAATTTTCTGTTATAAGTTTTTCTTCTAGAGATTCTCCCTCTGTCATTCCTATTCCATCCCATTTGCTCCATGCAATTGTCCTATATATATTTTTATTGTTTTTTTGTTGGAAATCATATATATATCTGCTTACTGCACCATATATACTGAAGGATTTTCCTCCAAAAAATCCTGTTGCACTTGAAAACATTATTAATTCAATATTATTTTTATCCTTTAAAAAATTATTTATATCAATAAATACACCCATTCTATTTCTTAATGATTTTTCAATTGTTTCTTCATTTTGATTTTTTATGAGATATCTGTCTATATGATTCCAATGCACAGAAGACTTATCTTCTCCAATTAGATTTATAATTCCATTTATATTTCCATTATTGTCATCATATATTTTTTGTAATATCATTTTAAAATCATTCTCATTTAATGAAGAGTAATATTCCACATCTCCATTCCTTTTTAAGTCTTTATAAATAGTATTTTTATATTCATTTCTATCTATATCTGTTTTTCCTATTATTATAAGTCTGCATTTGTAATTCTTCATAAGATATTCTGATAATAATATTCCTATTCCACCTAATCCTCCTAGAATTACATAAGTTCCATTATGGATAAATGAAGAACTTTTAATAGGTTTATCTAAAAGATTTATCTTTCTGATTCCTTCAATGTATCTTTTATCATCTTCATATGATACAACCGATAAACTCTTATAATCATTATCCTCTTCTCTTATTTCATTGATTATCCACGAAAAGTTTTCATCTGACATTTGTGCTTTTACTATTTTTAATGATACATTTTCATACTCCAATGGTATTGACGCACAGTATCCTTTTATAAGAGAATTTATAGAATCTTCTGATGGAGTAACTATCATTACAAACAATTTTTCATCTGCAAAAACTTTGCTGCTCTCTTCAGTTATTTCCTTTATTATATTTATTTCAGCTGCTGATTTCTTTATATATTCATCTTTTTCTAAATTTTCTTCAAAAGAATTTCTAAAATATATTATTGTATTCACATGAGAACTTTCCAGTTTTGAAAATGCCCATTTAAAATTATCTTTTGATGTGTATATTTTTTCTTGTTTTATTTCATTTCTGTCACAGATTATAATTTCTTTGTATAAAATACTTTCTGCATCAAGTTTCTCTCTTATTAATCTGATTCTATCTTCCCAGATTTCATCGTATATCAATATAATCTCATTTAGGGATGCTTTGTCTTTCATATCAAAAATGTTTTTTCTAATAATACACTCTTCTTCAAACCAGTCATGTATCTTATTCTTTTTACTTTCAGATATTGAATGTAATTTTCCATTTAAATAAGATGATACAAGCTTTTTCTTTTCTATTTTCCCTATAGATGTTCTTGGAATATCATCTTCATTTACGGGAATCAGATAATCATATTTAAAACCAAATGTATTCAGCAATTTGTAATTTATTCTGTCTTTTAAATATTCTCTGTCAATTTCTTTGCTTTCACCATAAAAAACTGCAAGCATATCTTCATTTGTTTCTTCATCCTTTATTGCTGTACATGCAACTGAACCTGTTTTTATTTCATCTATTTCTTCTAGTTTTTTTTCTAGTTCCTGACCACTTATATTTATTCCATTGATTATTATTATATCTTTTGCTCTTCCTGTAATAACAATCTCATCATTTATTATTTTTGAATAATCGCCTGTATCAAACCATCCATCAACAGTAAATGTTTTTCTGTTTTCTTCTTCATTTTTATAGTATCCTTGATTTATCGTTTCACCATTAACTTGAAGAAGACCTATTTCTCCTTTTGGAACAATGTTTCCATTTTCATCTACTATTCTTACTTGAACTCCTGGAATAGGTTTTCCAACAGAAACTGAATTTTTATATATTATTTTTCCAAAATTATTAGAGAACAATACTCCAGATGATGTTTCAGTCATTCCCCAGCTTGGCTTCATAGCTTCGTATACAAGATTTTTTGGAGATAGAATTTTTAAAAATTCATGACATGCATTATAATTTATAGCTTCTCCTCCATTTAATATAAACTTCAAATTATCCAGTGAAATATCTAATTTAGAAATTTCCTTAGAATGTTCTATTATAAGTCCATAGGCAAAATTAGGTGCCCACGTCAATGTTGTTTTATATCTATCCAGATAAATGAGCCAGTTTAGGGGATTTCTCAATATTTCATTTGTTTCAACATGAATCTGCTGTGCCCTGTTTATCGTATCTAATATATGAAACATAACAATTCCGCCCACATGATCAAGAGGCATCCAGTTTAGTGAAATTTCATTATTATTTAGATTATTCCTAATAATTGTTCCCTGTGCTCTTTTTATAACATTTCTATGACAGAGCTTTACTCCTTTAGGCATTCCTGTACTTCCTGATGTAAAAAGTATAAGTGCAATATCCTTTTCATCTACCTTATCTAAAATAAATTCTTCCTCTGTTTCTTTAAAAAGCTCCTTAGCTCTTAATAATTTTTCTTTTCCATTATTAAGATTTAAATTATGTATCTCTTCATATTCAGTATCTCCTGCTACTACAAAAGGACATTCTGTAATCTTAAATATATTTATGAATCTTTCTGTCAATGCTTCTTCTCTTACAAATTTATCGTCCTGTGGTACACCTAAAGGAATTACTGTTGCTCCTGCCAATATACATCCCCAGAAAACTTTTATAAATTCATCAAGTCTTCTTATTTCCAATATGACTTTATCATTCTTTTTCAATCCATTTAATTTTAAATTCTTTGCTGTTTTTTCAGCATCTTCTAATAATTCTTTATATGTAAATTCAGTTATTTTTCCACCATACTGTATTGTAATAAACTTCCTGTCTAAATATTCATCTTCAACATTCATAATAACTTCCTGCAGTGTCTTGAATTTAAATTCTTCCAGTTCTTCTCCTGCAAGATATGATTTATCACTAAAAACTTCCTTTGATATTTCATCTGTACTATTATGTATATTATTTTTAATATCTGAATTTCTATAATCTCCAATAAGATCTTTGATTTTGTAATAATTTTCTTCTTTATTTATGAGATTTATATCAAGAACATCAATTTTCTTTTTCATCTTATCTGTAAAATCTATTGATGATGATAAAAGTTCATAGCTCTTATTTCTCATGTATCTGTAATCTATGTTTCCTAGTGAATCAATAGGGTAATTTTTCAACCTTACAGATATTATGTCTCCTTTTAAATCCTTTAATAAATCCTTAAAAATATTCTTGTCAATTTCTTTACTGCTTAAATAATAAATTACAAATTTTCCTTTTAAGAAGAAAATTTTACATCCATATATATCTGCATTATCTTTAATCTGATTTTCCAGATTTACAAATTCTTCATTTCTTTCTTCTTTCAATTCAAAATCTTTCTCATATTCATAAATAAATTTACAAGGGTCATCTAAAACAGCTTCTGCAATATTTTTATATATCCTTGAAATCTCATTAATTCTGCTTTTTGAAAAGAGATTCTTCTTATATGCAAAATCAATCTGAAAATCAGAAACATTCTGTGTTACTGTACATATAAGATCAAACTGTACTGTTGAGACATCTTCAAGAGTCTTCATTCTAGATGAAAGTCCACCTGCTTTATAATAAGCATCTATGTCTCCTCCTACTAATGAATTATTATGAAGTGAAAATACTGTCTGGAATATAGGATTTTTATTTCCATCTCTCTCTATATTCAGCATATCTACAAGCTTGTCAAATTGAAATCTGCTGTTGTCAATTCCTTCAAGTACAATATTATTTACATCTTTAATAAATTCTTCATAATTAGTTTCATTTTGTATATCAACATTCAGACATATTGTGTTTGCAAAAAATCCTATTATGCTGTTGAGTTTTTCTGAATTTCTGTTAAGCATTGGTGAACCCACAGTAATATTATTCTGCCTGCAGCATTTTCTTAATGTCAGATAATATATTGATAAGAAAAATGTATAATTTGTAATTTTATTTTTGTGACAAAATTCTTCTACTTTGTCTTTTAACTTTTTATCAAATACTTCTGAAACAATATCTCCTGCATTGTCATCACTATTTTTTACTGGAAAGCTATATGGCAGATCAAGAGTCACACTTGCATTTTTCATTTTTTCTTTCCAATACTCTTTTTCCTTTTCCATATCATCTGATGAATTCTGTTCCATTGCATAATTCACATATTGAATATCTGGAATATTTATTTCTGGATTTTCACATTCACAATATTTTGTATATATTTCCCTAAATTCTCTATAAAATACTCCCATAGACCATCCATCTATAAACATATGATGTACAACAACTACAAGGGAATAATTTTGTTTTCCCAATTTTACAAGTGTCATCCTTATTGGTATATCTTCTTCTAAATTAAAAGTTTTATTTCTCTCATGCTCTAATATATCACTGTATTTTTTTTCATTGAATTCTTCCTCAGATATATCTATCATATTAAGAAAATACTTTTTATCTTCATTTATATACTGAAAAGCTTCTCCTTCAATATTTAATATTGTAGTTACTAAAGCCTTATTTCTTTTTAATATGCAGTTTATTGTTTTTTCTAAAGCATCATAATCTACCTCTCCATTAAGTTCAATTATAAAAGGAACATTATATTGGGGATTATTTTTTTCTAAACTATATATAAACCACATTCTGCTTTGCTCTGATGAAAGGGGGAATACATTATATTCTTCCCCTTTTTCTTTTATTATGCTAAGCAATGCTTTTCTCTTATCTTTAGTTAATGATTTTATATGTTCACTAAAATTATCCATTTTATCTCCTATTCCAAATTTTCCAGACTTGCAAATAAATTATCTAAACTTTTTATCTGCTTTTTCTCAGTATTTTTTGATGTTAAACCTTCCTCTTTATGATCTTTTGATTTTGCCTTAATAAAATCTGCTATATTTTTTATATTTTCACAATCATAAAGTTCTTTTATAGATATTTCACAATTAAATTTTTCTCTTATCTTTGTATTAATTATCAATATTGATAATGAATCTACTCCCAAATCAAAAACATTATCTTCTATTGATATTTCCTCTATATCAATTGTTGTTTTTATTATACTAAGCAAATCTTTTTCTACTTCTGATAAGTTTTTACCCGATTCTGACTCTTCTGGCTTTTCATATTCTTTCTTTGATTTTTCTATCCTATGACAAATTATTGATGGTGTATCTGCATTCAAATTCATGTCTGCATATAATACATGTTCATAATCTTCATGATTACAAATTAATAAATTCCACAGGCATCCATCTGTTTCTGAATATGCTTCAAAATCAGAAATCAATCTTTCTCTTATAATGTAGTAATCTGTTGTATCTAATTTTTGTATTATTACAGAAACCTTTCTTATATCATTTTCAAGAACACTATTTCTTAATTTCTCAACTTCTTCTAAAATCTGCTGTATACTTTTTTGCTTCAGTTCCTTTTCAATATCTAATGAAATAATTAATTTTGAGAATTCATTATTTATAAATTTATATAAATTTCCTAAATCTATAGATTCGGTATTTTTAGAAACCATATTTTCTATCTTGTTTCCCATGATTATTCCAACATCATTTCGCTGTCCATTATATCCACCATGAATAGATGCCACATTTTTAAATCCTGCGTTCCTGTATACTTCTTTCCATTCCTGAGAATCAAGAACCATTTTTCTTCCTTTTCTCAGTTCGTCTTTTTCATAATTCCACCATCCAGGAGCATATCCATAAATCATGTCTATTATGTCACTTCCCTTGAATGTCTGAAGCATGAGCATAAGTCCATTTTCCTTTAAAATACTGTACAGATTTTTTACTACCTTTTCTATTCCTGTAGTTGCCTGTATTACATCAAGACCAATTATAATATCAAATTCATTTTTTCTAAATCCTTCTTTATAGTATTCATTTTCAATGTTAAACATTTTAAACTTTACATTATTAATATTATTTTTTCTGCATCTTTCTTTTGCTATTGATAAAAAGCTCTTTCCTATATCAGTAAAGTAATATTCAACATTTCTATTTTTTAAAATATCTATAAGAGGCCATGAAATTCTTCCAGTTCCACTTCCAATTTCAAGAATTTTAATTGGCATTTCACTTTTGCTTGTAATATAATCCATGATCTTAGGAAGTGCATTTATACATGTTACCATTCTTGATGTATTAGGAATTTCTGAATCAATCTTATTTAACATATCAAAATTACCATTAGGATATATTATTGAATTTCCTGGTATTTGGCCTGTAAATACTTCATTATAATGCATAGCACATGTTTTTAGCAGCTCTATAAAAGGCTTAAATTCTTTATGATATATGCAGCTTTCATTTACTGATTTTTCTAAAGATTCTATCTCTTTTAATTCTTTTGTAAATATGACTTTTTCATCATTTAATTGGGCATAACCGTTCTTCTCAAGAATCTTTAAGAGAAATCTTACAAATGGCTTGTAATTATCAATGACTTTAAGTTCTTGTATTATATCTTCAAAATCATATTCCTTTCCTTTAACAAATCCTTTATCTGCAAAATACTGGCCAGAGGCACTTAAACATAATCTTTCATATGTTTCATTTAAACCTGAAATGTCATCCTCAACACAGACTTTTTCTTTTTCATCCTGTTCTTTTTCTATATCTTTTAGTATATCCAAATCATTTTCATTTAATATAAGTTTCTCATCTGCACATCTATCTATATTATCAGAACAAACAGTATCTATTTTAGAATAGTAATCATAAAATTTATCATCCATAACATTGTTAAGACCTATAAATTTTGCTGTCAATTCTTCATTTTCTTCATTATAAGAAACTGATTCTTCATATCTTATAAATCTTTTTCCATTTATATAAACCACAAAATTATCTTCTTTATTGAATCTTATTTCATCAATTGCTAATTCCAAAATATTTTCCTTTGTTTCATTAAAATCTAGCAAATAGGTTTTCACATTTTCTAAATTTTCATTTACATAACTGTATGCTCCTGATATATCTTTTCTAATTTTTTCATTATGCCCTGATATAAAATAGATTTCATCAATATTTCCTTTTTCACAATTTTCTTCTGTAAAACTTATAATCTGGCTTATATCATTTAAAGATACTATACTTACAACATTGTTATTTTCATTGATTTTATCTATTTCTATGTTTTCTAAAATCTCACTGTTGATATTATATTCCTTCAGTTTCTCATAAAGTTCCTTTACTTTGGAATTTTTTTCATCTGATAAAATTACTAATCTTTTAGCATTATTTTTTTCATTTTTCCTTATGATTTTTTTATCTTTTAGTCCATATCTATATACTTTTATTAACTCATCTGAATTTAAGTCTTCATATTTAATTTCAGAACTTTTCTTATTTTCAAGTATATTATAATGATTTTCTTCAAACACATATTTAGGAAGACTTACCTTTTTAATATGATCTTTTTCATATAAAAGATTCCATTCAGCTTCAATTCCTGTTTTCCACATTTCTCCTAATGCTTTTAAATATCCCTCATATTCATTATTGTTTTCAATTGTTGTTATTGCAGATAAATTACTTTTTCTTTGTCTGAAATGCTTTTTAGCAAATGTAGTAAGCTGCTTTCCAGGGCCTGTTTCCAAAAATATTTTATCTTTATCATCATTCTCAAGAATACTTTCAATTGCTTTTGAAAAATTCACTGTTCCCACCATCTGATTTATCCAGTAATCTGGATTTGAAAAATGGTTTCTTTCAACTTTTTTCCCTTCATAAGTTGATACAATATCATAAATTCCTTCTTTAAATTCAACTTTTTCAAGCTCATTTCTATATTGTTTTTCTATAATCCTCATCATTTCTGAATGTCCAGCTCGGCTTATTGGAAGAACTTTATATTTTGCCTTATGATTATCTAAAGTCTCTTTTAATTTTTCCAGGTATTTTTCATCACATGAGAGAACTATTCTTTCTGGTGTATTTACTCCTGCTATACTTATTCCATCAAAAATCATTTCTTTAACCTTATCAATGTTCTCTGCTACAGATATCATATTCCCTGCTGGAATTGTCTCAATAAGTTCTGTTCTTTTTATTATGAGCTTTAATGCATCTTCTAATTTTATTGATTCAGCAACTGCTGCAGCTGCATATTCACCAAGACTATGTCCCATAACTTTATCTGGCTTTATTCCCATTTCAATTAAAGTCTCTGCCATTGAATAACTCACACTAAAAATCTTTACTGTATGAAGCTTTTTGCTATCTCCATTCAATATATCAGCATAATTTCCAAGTTCTTTTTTTACAATATTATTACATTTGTCATAATACTTTTTGAATAGGTTATTATTTTCATATAAATCAACAGCCATATTCTCATAATCAGAACCTGTTCCAGGAAACATGAATATAACTTCCCTCTTTTTTCTTTTTTTCATATTGCTCAGTTCGTTTATTTTTGAAACAAAAGATATTCCCTTTCCATTTTCAGCTATTATGAAATTTCTGAATTCATGTCTCATTCTTCCCTTTTGAAGACTATATGCTGCATTCTCAAAACTCACATCATCTTTCTGGATAAATTCTTCATATTTTTTATTTATATCATTTAAAGATTTGCTGCTCTTTGCACTTAATAGAAGAAGCTGTTTTTTTTGTGATTTATGTTTATCAGATTTTTCCCTATATTCCTCCAGCACTATATGAGCATTGGCTCCTCCGATTCCAAATGCACTGACACCGCCTCTTCTTAATCTTCCATTCTTACTTAATACTTTCTTTTCCTTATTCAAATAAAATGGGCTATGTTCAATTTCTTCATTTTCTTCACTTACATTTATTACAGGAGGTATAATTCCATTTTTAAGAATCAATGCACTTTTTATTATTCCTGTTACCCCTGCTGCCATATTAAGATGTCCACAATTGCTCTTCAATGATCCTAATGCTATTGATCTGTCTTCAGTATTTTTTTCAAAAATTTTCTTCAGAGCTCTTACTTCAACAGAATCTCCTAATGGTGTAGCTGTTCCGTGAGTTTCAATAAAATCAATTTCATCTTCACTTACTTCTGATGCATCAAGAGCTGCTTTCACTGCATCATATTCACCTGACACACTTGGTGCTGCAAATCCTATTTTTCTGTTTCCATCATTGGTTATGGCACTTCCTTTTATTACAGCATATATGTTATCATTGTCTTTTACTGCATCCTCAAGTCTCTTTAATGCAACAATTCCTACTGCATTTCCTGGTACAAAACCTGTCCCATTTTTATCAAATGCTCTTACAACGCCATCTTTAGCAGTAACACCTTCTATAAACACATAATCTTCCTGATTTAAAAATATATTTACGCCTCCAGCCAGCATCATATCTGCTTCATAATTCAATAACATTCTTGAAGCTATATGTATTGCAGAAAGTGATGTTGCACATGCTGTACTTACAATGACACTTGGTCCTGTAAGATTCAGCTTATATGAAATTCTGCTTGTTAATGATGTACCTGCATTTATTTTTTCAGTTTCCTGAAGAAACCTGTTCTTATTCCCTTCATTGCTTTTAAGATAATATTCATTTGTTTCCCCTCCACAGACAATTCCTATAGTGCCTTCAAATTTTTCAGGATTACATGAAGCATCTTCTAACGCTTCATATACAGTCTGTAATAACAATCTTTCCTGAGGATCTATATTTTTTGCTTCAATTGGTCCAATATCAAACAGTTCATTATCAAAAGCATATATATCATTAATTTTTCCAAAAGCATTTACCTTTTCATATCCAAATTCCTTTTCTGATACATAAGAACTGCGAGTAATGCAGTCTCTCCCATTTAAAAGATTATCCCATAATTCTTCAACAGAATCAGCCTTAGGAAACCTTCCTGCCATTCCAACAATGGCTATATCTAAATCCCTTATTTCATCTATATTATTCATCTTTATTCCTTTCTTAGCTGTTTCTATTTTTCCTAAATGCATTAGCAGCTCTTCTTCTCTTGGAATTTTTATCATCACTTTCTTTTATATCCTCATTGCCAATGCCATTTTCTATATAATCACTTATCATTGCCACAGTAGTAAGCTCCATAAAATCTATAGGTTTTATTTTTATATCCAGTTCTTTTTCTATTTCTTTGCTTAATTTAAATAAATTAAGAGAATTTCCACCAAGATCAAAGAAATTGTCATCAATATCAACATAATCTACTTCAAGAATCTTTCTCCATATGCTGCATATTTTTTCTTCAATGCTGTTCATTTCAATGCTATTATTGGATTTTTTTGAATCATGAAGAATTTTTTCAAGTTCTTTTAAATCGATTTTCCCATTTGCATTTAATGTAAATTTATCAACTTTTATAAGATTACGTGGCTGCATAAAAGTTGGAAGCCATTTAGATAAGTAATCTTTTAACTTTTCTATATCTACACTTTCACCATTTTTTGTTGTAAAGAAAGCTACAATATTTTTTTTGTCTATAATCACTCTGCTTTTTTCTATTTCTGAAAATTTTTCAATTGTACGTTCTATTTCTGCAAGTTCAATTCTAAAACCATTTAGCTTTATCTGATTATCTTTTCTTCCATTAAACATAAGATTTCCTGATTTATTCCAATATCCACAATCTCCTGTTTTGTAAGTTCTATCACCTTTTATGATATCTTCTGAAAATGAAATTCTATTTCTTTCTTCATTATTTACATAACCAGAGGAAACTCCAATTCCCCCAATATATATTTCTCCTGGAATTTCTTTTTCACACAAGAATTGGTTTCTGCTCATTACATAGAGATTATGATTGTACATAGGAATTCCTATAGGAATATTTTTTATATCCTTCAAATTTTGTATTTCATTTTCAGATAATAAGTAACTTGATGAAAAATCTGTTGCTTCAGTAGCACCATAAGCATTAAATATCATAAGCTCATTGTCATGTTTTTTATAAAGTTCAGGAATGTTATCTCCAAAAAAGTCTTCCCCTGCAATGTTGTATACCTTAACTGTTTCTAAATCTTCATAGTTACTTTCTTTTGCTTCTGTAAGAACTGTATTGAATATGCTGGATGTACATTGTATATGTGTACACTTATTTTTACTTATATGTTTATTTATTTTTCTAAAATCATATTCATTATCAAGATTTATTACTGCTGTTCCTCCTTTTATAAGAGGGGTAAATACATTTTTAAAAGAAGTATCAAATGCAAAAGAATGAAGTGCCATTACCCTTGAATTTTCATTGATTTTAAATACATCGCTGTACCATATGCATAAATTCAAAAGCTGTCCTGCTTTTATTTCTGCTCCTTTAGGCTTTCCTGTGCTTCCTGAAGTGTACATTATGTAGCATGTTGAATCTTGTTCTTGTCCTAATTTCACTTCTGCTTTGTTCATATCAGTAAAATCTATCTGTATATATTGAATTTCTGGAATGATATTTTTATCAATTCCTACTACAGATTTTGCTTTACTTGTTTCTATAATATATTTTTGTCTATCAACAGGATATTTATGATCAAATGGGACATATGCAGCACCTATTTTCAAAATTCCCATTATACATGCTACTGTTTCAATTGAATTTGAAACTTTTAATGCAACTCTATCATTTTTCATCACATTTTTCTTAATAAGTTCATTTGCCACTCCATTTGATAATTCCCATAAATCCTTATAAGTTATCTCTCTATTTCCATCAATTACTGCTATTTTATCTGGATATTTATTCATATTGTCATAGACAAATTCAATAATTGTTTTTTGTGGGATTTCCACTTTCTTTCCCATGATATAGGAACTTTTTTTAATAACTTCTTCATTGAATCGTAATCTGCATTGTTCTACATTATCATTTATTGAAAATATCATAGTATTTATATAGAATTCATAAGAACTATTCAATACTTCTATATATTCATCGCTATATACAGACTTGTTATAAAACCATGTTAAATTAAGGTCATCATCAATCTGAAGTGCTATATGTGGATATTCATTTTCAAGTTCTTCCTTAAATAAAAATATAGTTTTCTCTTCCTTTTCATCTCTTTCGTAATAGGAACTATATTTTTGCATATCTATTAATTCCTCTAAAGTACCTTTAAGAATATCTACCATTTTGCTGCTTTTTTTTATATATATTAATGAATTTCTAATCCTTCCGTTACTTTTAATTGGAATAAATATTTTTTCTTCATCAGCGTAAGAATATACAGTCATCTTCATTGCAGCAAGCATCATAGCTTCCATTGATATGTCATTGTTATTTGTAATTTCAATTATTCTATTTTTATTTTTTAAATTTGTTTTTAATTTTGAAAGTTCTTTCTTTTCACATAAGTTTATATTATTTACTGGAAAAATATTTTCACTTGAACTTCTTCTTTCTTTCCAAAACAAATCCCCACTTAGTTTATCTTTATTTATACTTTCCATTCCTTCCTCCTTAATTTTAACCTAGCATTTCAAAATTGAAGAATTCAGAAATATTCTGTTCTTCCCTTCCAAAATCCATCAATTTTTTATCTGGATAGCTTACACATTCCTTTAAAACTTCTCCAAAATATTTCATAAATTCACTTAAATTTTCCTTATTTAAATATCCTTCTCTTGCCTCAAATACAAAATTGAATTCATCATCTTCTTTTTCAATCCATACGCCTAAATTATATATACTTGTATCTTTATAATATTCATGTGCTTTAAATACTACTCCATCCAAGACTGTATCATTTTTATCTTTATTCAGATAATTAAATATAATATGGAAAGGAAGCCTTGAAAGTTCATGTCTTAAACCTGTTTTTTCTACAATAGTCTGAAAACTCAAGCTTTGATTATTCAATACACTATTTAAAGCATTTCTTGTACCCTTAAGCACCTCGTTAAAATTCATTTCTTCATCTACATTCAGCCTTACAGGCAATGTATTGGCAAAAAGTCCAATCATATTTTCTGTGCCTTTAATATTTCTATTGTCTAAAACAGTTCCAAATATTAAATCATTCTTTTTAGTAAGCTTATAAAGAAAGCTGAAAAATACTGCTGATAATCCTCCATATAAAGTGCAGTCTGCTTTCCTGCATAAGTTCTGCAACAATGATATATAATTATTTTCTATTTTCTCTTGTGCAGTTACAGACTTGAACTTTCGCCAGTCTGCTTTTTGAGAATATGGAATTTCTAAATATTCAGGATTTCCGTTTAAATTTTCTCTCCAATAATCAATTTCCGATTGAATTCTGCTTTCACTATTGATTTTTTCTTTCCATAATACATAATCTAAAAAGTCTATTTTTTCTTCCTGTTCCTTTTGTTTTCCACTTATATAATCTTTATAATTTTTTATCATTTCATCAAAAAATATGATAAATGACTGGTCATCTGAAATGATATGATGTATAGCCACTATAACTCTGTATTTTTCATATCCATATTTAACTATTTTTACTCTGCATAGAGAAGAGCCGCTTTCAAGATCAAATACATAATTTTTTATTTCTTCTTCTTCTTCATAAAGACTTTTAATATCTTCTGCTTCAATATAAGCTATAGGAATTTCCAAGTTTTCATCAATTATTTGATATAGCATATTCTCTTCCAATATTATCTTTGCTTTTAGCATTATTTGCTCATTTGAAATATCTTGTATGCTCTTTTTTAATATATCAATATCTACATTTCCTTCAATATCCATATAAGCAAGAAGAGAATATCTGGAGTCTGTACTTCCTTTTTCTTCTATAAATACATTCCTTTGTATATTTGATAATCTACACTTTGAAACAGACATCTTTTTTATTTCATTTTCTGCTAAATCTTCTGATGAATTTTTTTTCAGTTCATCTATATATGCTGCAATAGATTTAATAGATGAATCCTGTAATATTACGCTTAATGGTATATTACATTTAAACCTGTTATTTAAACTTTTTAACAATTTAATTGAATCTAACGAATCTCCTCCAAGTTCAAATAAAGTACTTTCCATGTCAACAATGTCTGATTCCAGTAACTCTGAATATATTTCCTTTAATATTCCTTCTGTCTTTTCAGAAGAAATTTTTGATTTATCTTTCTTACTTTCAAATTTGATCATATTTAAAAGTTTATTGGAATCTATTTTCCCAGTAGCCGCAGTAGGAATTGAATCTATCCGAATTATGTATTTAGGAATCATATATATTGGCAGTTTTTCTCCCAGCCATTTCTTCAATTCTCTTATGTCTATTTCATTGTCTGACATATAAAATGCTGCAAGCTTGTTTTCTTTTCCCTTAGTCTGAAGTATTATCACTCTGTTTATTCCATTATATCCAAGAATATTCTTTTCAATATCTTCTAATTCTATTCTCTTTCCATTTATTTTTATCTGGCTGTCTTTTCTTCCTAAAATTTCAATGCATCCATTGTCAAGATATCTTCCTATGTCTCCAGTTCTATACATTTTTTTATTAAACTTTTTACTGAACACATATTTGTTTTTACCTATATCTTCATTGTTTATATAACCATTAGTTATTCCAACACCAGCATTTACTATTTCTCCAGTGACACCAAATGGTACTTGATTTTCCCTATTATCTAATAAATATATCTGATTATTAGCTATAGGATATCCGTAATGTATTTCTTCATCCTTAATCTTATATATATTACTCCACATGGTTGTTTCTGTAGGGCCACCTATGTTATATATCTGTACATTAGGTGCGGCTTTACGTATTCTTCCTGGAAGTCCTTCACTCATTGCTTCTCCTCCAAGAAATACATTTCTTAAACTTGGAAGCTTAACTTCTGTTCCTTCAATATAATTCAATAGCATTTCAAATGTTACAGGAACTGATATCCATATTGAAACCTTATATTTATTTATAAGTTCTATCCAATGAGATGGATCCTTCCAATTCATACTGTTCAATACTATTACTTCAGCTCCAATACAGAATGTTCCAAGTATGTCATACATGGACATATCATGATTATGACTAGAAATAGAAATTATTTTATCATTATCATCTGCATTCATTATTTCAGTTGTATAGTAAATACAATTTAAAATTCCCCTTTGTGGTACCATTACCCCTTTAGGTTTTCCTGTAGTTCCAGAAGTATATATTATAGCCATAATATCATCCATATCAGTTTTGGCAAAACTTACTTTTCTTTCTGAGAACTCATATTTTTCATCATCATATAAAATTTCAACATTTTTTAATCCATCCAGTTTATTTCTCATGGAACTTTCAGAAAGAATTATTCTGCTTTCTGAATTTTCAATACAATACTTAACTCTTTCAGCAGGTGCTTCTGTTGAAATTGGAACATATACAGCCCCGCACATAATTACAGCAAAAATGGACGCAACCTGTTCAACACCTTTTTCAATTAAAATCGCTACCTTATCATTTTTCTGTATATTCAGTGAAACAAGCTTTCTTGCTATATTTTTGCCTTTTTCCAAAAACTCTCCATATGTATAACGTTTATTTAACGAAGAAACTGCAATTTTATCTTTATACTTATCAAATGCTTCCTCATACAATTGCTGAATGGTCTTATCTGGCAATTCTTTAAAATTAGTATTTATTTTATCTATTATGTCTTTTTGATATTGAGGAATTAAATCATAGTATTCCTTAAGCCAGTTCTCTTTGCTCTGGCTCAGTTCATCAGCAATATTTTTAAATGCACAGACCATATCTTCTATTAAATTTTCATCAATAAGTCCTTTTACAGTATCAAAATTGAAATGAAGTTCATCATTATATTCACTTACAATTACATCAAGCCATACCTGGCAAGTCTGCGACTGTGCAATAGTTTTATAAATAATATTGTCAGCATGTTCTTCCATATCTAAAAGGCTTGTAAAAACTATAGGAATTGTTGGTGCTATTATTCCTTCACTTTTCCATAATTCCTTTAATATTTCTGTACCTTCTAAAGAATTATGTGCAAGATTGCTCCAGAATCTTTTCTGATTAATTTTCACTTCTTCAATAAAATTAAATTCTTCACTTTTATCAACTTCCAGATATGTAAAAGTGGAACATTCTCCTATTACATTCTTTAGCTGTTCATCAACAAATTCTCTATTGAAGTTAGGAATGTTTATGAAAAACTTTTCATTATTGGTCCATCTTTCTAACACTTTTGAAAAAATTGTAACCAACACCAAAAAAGGAGTAACTTCAAAACTTTTTGCATTGTCTTTTATACTTTCCCACTGTTCTTTTGTAATACTTGTTTTGAATTGTTTTATTTCTGGATTTTTTATTGATAATGGATCAGTCTTTAAAGTAATTTCTGGAACAAAGGATGTATTTTTAAACTTATCAATCCAATAATTTTTATCTTCTTCATACTTCTCACTATCTACATTATTCATCTTATGAAGAATATAATCTCTATATTGAATTTTAATCTCTTCCAATTCTTCATTAGGATTTATATAATAATGAAGCATTTCTTTTAATAATAAATTCTGACTCCATCCATCCAGCATCATACAATCAAAATGACAATGCATTATAGCCCTTTCTTTAAATCTTGTAACTCTTATATCAAATAAAGGCGGCTTATCAATTGGAAGTTTCTCATTTTTCATTTCATATCTTATTTTTTCAAGATGATCGTTTAATTTTTCCTCATCTTCTATTTCATATTCCTTTATTTTATAATAATCAACCTTTTCTAATACAACCTGATATTTATCAGTTATAACAATTCGTAAAGCATCCTGTCTTTCAATAACCTTATTTACAGCATATTCAAGTTTTTTATGATTATAATCTTTGAACTCATATTCTTCATAATCATGAGTAGAACAGTTTCCCAGTTCAAAATCATCGCCTCTACCTACAATATAAGCTCTTTGAATATTAGTAAGAGGAAATGGTTTAAATCTGTTTTGTTCATCACTTATTATTTGTTTCTTTTCATTACTTCTTTTCTTAGTTTTTTCAATTTTACTTTCTACTACTCTTGAAAGTTCCTCTATAGAGTTATTATTTAAAAAATCTATAAGCTTAACATCTATCTTGTATTTATTATTTATCTTATCTAATATCTTTACTGCTATAATAGAGTGGCCGCCTAAAGCAAATAAACTTTCATTTATTCCAACCTCATCTACTTCCAATTCTTCCTTCCATATATTTATAAGCTGTTTCTGTATTTCTGTATTCCCAGCTTTTATAGAAAATTTAGAATCTACTATTTTTAATGCTTCCTTCCTGCTTACCTTACCTGTAGCCGAAAAAGGAAGTTCTTTGACACTTATAAAAATATCTGGTATTTTATATCTTATAAGTCTTTCTTTTAAAAATTCCTTGAGCTTAATATCATCGATTTCTCTATTTTTAACTACAAGTGCACATAAAAATTTATTTTCATTATCTTGTTTTAAAACAACGCAGCAGCTTTCTATGCTTTCATTTCCTTCAAGAACTTTTTCTATCTCTTCAAGTTCTATTCTATGTCCTCTTATTTTTACCTGAGTATCTATTCTTCCAAAAAACTCTAAAGTTCCATCATCAAGATATCTTCCTAAATCTCCTGTTTTATACATATTCTTGTCTGGGAAAAATGGACACTTCTTAAACCTTTTTTCAGTTTCATTTTTATTATTTATATATCCCCTTGCAACAGAATCGCCTGCTATGTATATTTCTCCAATTGTTCCTATAGGCAGAAGTTTCTCATTTTCATCTAAAATTAATATTTTCTGATTATAACTTGGCTGTCCTATAGGAATATTTTTATATTTTCTATCTATAAATTCCATAGTAGTTATTACAGTTGTTTCAGTAGGTCCATAAGCGTTTACTATTTTATATTTTTTATCCTTCCAATATTTAAGCTTGTCTCCTTCACTTATCATATGTCTTAAGCTGTCTATATTATAATCAAGAAGCTTTTCTACAATAAATGCTGGAAGATATGTTATTGTTATATGATTTTTATTAATAAATTCTGCAAGATTATCAAGATTATATTTTTCACTTTCTTTTACTACATATATGGCTGCTCCCACCATTAATGTAGGAAGCATTTCCCAAACAGATATATCAAATGAAAAATTTGAATAGGCTGTTATTCGATCTTCTTTAGATATGTTTAATTTATCTATCTGCCAAAAACAAAAATTTTTAATATTTCTGTTTTCAATCATTACTCCTTTAGGATTTCCAGTTGTTCCTGAGGTATATACTATGTATGCAAGATCATTTTCTTTTATTTCCACATTGAGATTTTCATCAGATTTTAAATCAATTTCATCTTTATAACATATATATTCTTTTTCTTTTATTTGACACTCTGCATATTCATCAATGCATATTATTTTTTCAATTTCTTTTAATTCACTTTTCAGCTGCTGTGCCATCTCTAATTTTTCTTTCTTTATAATAAGCACTTTTGCCTTAGAATTTTGAAGAATATATTTTATCTGCTCATATGGATATGTTATATCAACAGGTATATATGCACCTCCGCTTTTCATAATACCTAATACTGATATGTACCTTTCAATACAGTTTTCAACTATTACTGCAACTTTGTCTTCAGCTATTATTCCAAAATCTTCATATAATAATCTTCCTATTTTATTGGCTCTTTTATTAAGATTTTCATAAGTTATTTTTTTACCACTTTCAAATACTGCTGTTCTTTTAGAAAATTTTTCTGCACTATCTTCTATTATTTTGTAGATCAATCGCTTATCACTTATAGGCCTGTCTGTATCATTAAATGAATATATCTTTTTTTTATCATCTTCTTCACATAAACATATATCCCTAAAATCATTCGCTTCATTTTTAGATAATTCATTTATAATTCTTTTATAAATTTTTTCAAATGCTTTTATAGATGAATTATTGTAAATTTGATCATTATTAAAAAGAAGTTCCATTTCAACTTCTGAATTTCTTAACTGAGCAAAACATATTACAGATGACTTTTCAGCTGATGCATCTATTTCACTATTATATAGAAATGAAATCATTTCACTTTCATCTTCCATTTCTTCATTCTGCCATGCATAAATCATATCTTTGTTTCTCAAAAGCCATTCATGTATTGTCATTTCATTATTAAATTCATATTTAATATTTTTTTTACTGGCACCATCTTTTAAATATACATAGAACTCATTATTTTTATTTAAAACAGATATACAGTGTACATATATACCAAAAATTATAGTCTTCATATCTACATCATTATCAGATATTATTTTTTTTAAATTCTCTAGATATCTATCCTTTATAATAAATTTCAATCTATTATTCATTATTTTTCCCCTTATCTATCATTTTTGAAATAATATCACATATTTCTTTTTCATGTTCTCGAATAAAAAAATGATTTCCTTCAAAATAGGTTATATTAAAATCATCTGTACATCTTTCAAGTTTTTCTGTTTCTTTAATATCTACCTGAGTATCATTTTTACTTCCAAACGCTCTTATGCTGCATTTTAATTTTTCTTCATTGGGAATGTAATTTTCAACAAGTTTATAATCATTTTTTATAATTGGCAGATAGTATTCTTGAAATTCTTTATTTTCTGCCAGTTCTCTTTCTGTTCCACCACTATTTATTAAAAATTCAATAAAATCATTCTTTTCTAATTTATGAATTATCATATCTGACTTCTTTATGTTAAGTCCTGTTGCAGACATAAAAAGATACTCTGGCAGTATTCCTTCCTTTTTCTCTATGAATTTAGCTAATTCATAAGCAATTATTCCTCCCATACTATGTCCAAATATACAGAATTTTTTATCCAATTTATGTTTTATTCCTTCATATATCTCTGGTATAAGAATGCCTATATCATCAATTAGTAATTCCTGCATTCTATTTTCTCTTCCTGGCAATTGTATAGGACATATTTCTATGTTTTTTCCAAAATATTTCGGCCATCTTATATACATTGTTGCGCCAGCCCCAGCATAAGGCAGACAGAATACTCTCATTTCAGCATCAGGAAGTTCATTTTTTACTCTTAACCATTTATTATTCATAATTCACCCCACTATAAAAAACATCCATTTATATATGATGTCCACAAGCTGATTCTTTTTCAGCACCTATTAAAATAGCAATTTTTCCACTTTCAATTTTGTTTTCATACATCTTCTGATGAGCTTTATCTACATCTTCAAAGCTGTAAACTTTTTTCACTGGAATTTCAAGTGATTTCTCTTCTATGAGATTCAGGTATTCTCTCACTTCATTTGGACACAAAGCATGACTTCCTTGAAGTCTTTTTATTCCAAGCCATAAATGCCTTAAATCAAGAGAACCTGCATATCCTGTAGTTGCTCCACAAATAGTAACCATTCCTCTTTTATCACATAAAAACATTGATGTTGGAAGAGTATCTTTTCCTGGATGTTCTATTACTATCTTAGGATCCTTTTTTTCTCCAACTATATCCCATATTTCCTTTCTAAACTTAAGCACATTATGAAGCCATTTTTTATGTATCTTATCATCTTTATACATATCTTCATCAACAAGTCCCCAATGATTGTATTTAGTTCTATTAATACATCCTGCTGCTCCAAGATTCATACACTCCTGTGCTTTTTTTTCATTTGATACAACGGCTATAGGAATTCCCCCTAATGCTTTTGTCAATACTATCGCACTGCTTCCAATTCCTCCAGCACCGCCCCAGATAAGAACTACATCTCCCTTCTTAATACTATTTTCTTTAAAATGTGTAAGCATACTATATACAGTTCCACCTGTTGCAATACAGCAGGCTGCTTCTTCCCAATTTAGATTTTTAGGCTTCAACACACACTGATTACACTTTACTTTAGAATATTCAGCAAGTGACCCCCAATTACTTTCATATCCCCATATTCTAAAACTGTCTTCAATTCTTATATCTTCTTTTTCAAAATCATCACATTGATATCCTACACATATAACTTCGTCGCCGATTTTTACATTATGTACATTTTTACCAATTTTGCAGACTATACCACTTGATTCGCTTCCAGGAATAAAGAAATCAAGTTTTTCTCCATATTTTCTCTGCTCTCCTACAACATTTTTAGGTTTTCCAAGTGCTGCCCATACACCATTATAATTAATTCCTGCTGCCATATTTTTTACAATAATCTCATCATCAGCTGGATTAGGAATTTCTATCAATTCTTTTTTAAATGCATTAATAGGTTCTCCATACCTTTCCTTTCTAATAGTCCATGCATACATATACTTTGGAACTGTTATTTCCTGCTCATTTGTTTTATTTTTCAACATATTAATTTACACCCCATTTAAATTTTATTTATTGCATTATTTTTTATTTATATTTTACTCAAACCTTATTTATTGATTTTCCTACATAGATACCCCTGTTTTCTTTGTCTTCTGAACAGCAATTATGAAAAATATCGCTGATACTGCAAGAACTCCTGCCATATAAGGAATTGTATCTACAAGATTGCCCCCTGCCTGAAGTTTTTCTACTGACGCACTTATCCAACGTTGAGGAAAACAATTTCCTATAATCTGCATATACTTAGGCATAGATTGGAATGGGAAAAATGCTCCTGCCAAAATAGATGTAGGAAGTATTGCAAACACAGATATGCTCCAGACTGTTGTGTTATCATTTGAAAATGCTGAAAGCATAAGATATAATGCTGTTGCAAGAACACTTGTTACTAAAAGAACTATTAGAAACAAAAGTGAATTTTCCATTCCAAAATCAAACCTAAACAATTTAGCAGCAATAAAATATACTATTGTTGATATGAACGAATTAACCATAAACACAATTCCAACTCCTCCAAGATAAGAAGCTGTACCAATTCCGCTTAACAGTATTCTGTTCCTTATTCCGCTCTTTCTTTCTTCAATTAAAAGTCCTGCAAGAAGCATCCCTCCTGTAAGAATCTTAAAAATTATAACTCCAAGAGAATTTGTTACAGATACCTTCTTCTGCTTTGATTCATTTAATGTAACTTGTGTATCTGAATAATTATCTCCAGACTGCAATTCCATAACTTTATTTTCAATAAGATCAGATAACAGGCTGCTGAATTTAGAATCCCCTTTTGTTTTTACAATTGAAACTTTATCATCATCATCTATCACTACTGCTTCTTCGATATTTCCAGAAAGTATTTTCTTTTCAACCTCATCTTCTTTTACATCAATTAGTTTTATACCTTCAACATCAGAAAGCATTTCAACTATTGCTGTAGATACTCTGCTTTCACTATTTCCATTTACAACAGCAATATTGTGTTTTGTATTGTAAGACAAAAAGAAAGAAAAAATAAGAAGCATAAATATTGGTGATACTATCATTTCTTCAAAATATTCTTTATTTCTGAAAAACATCCTAATAGAATTTTTTAATACACTAAGCATTTTTTAATCCTCCTTTAAACTTCTTTGCATTTACTACAACACCACATGATATAAGTAGAATTATTGTTAACGCAACACATATTGCCAATGCTATAATAGAGTTGCTGTCAAAAATTCCTGTACACAATGAAATAAATGCTTTGTTTGTCCAATAAAGAGGACTTACTTTTATTACCCATGATACTATAGGGACTTCTTCCAGCATTGTAACTGGTGAAAAAGCTCCTCCTAAGAATCCTATAAATATAGCTGTCATCAAAACTGTATTATCAATCATAAGTTTATTCTTTATGGCAACTCCTGTAAGAATTCCAAAAGCAGAACTAAATATACATATAAATAATAAAATAAGTGCTATAAACAATGAATTTTTTCCCCAATCTACTTTTAATGCCAGTGTTGAAAAAATGTAAACTTCTACTATTTGAAGAATTCCTATTGTTACCCCAAGAAGAAGCTTGCTGAAAAGCATGCTTTGAATTTTAGCTTTTGATAGTGTTATTCTGTTTATAGTTCCTAATTCTCTTTCTTCAAAAACACTATGTGCTATTATCATAGCAATGTAAAGCATAATAAAACTTAACTCTGCAAATGTGAAATAACCATTTGAATCTATCGATTTTTCTTCCAATTCCACTGTATTAATTTGATTATTTGATAACTCTTCATAACTGTCATTTCCTATCATTTCATCAAATGCTTTTCTTATCACAGTTGCTTCAGTTTTTTCATTATATGGTGACCTATAGTATTCAAAATCATTTTTATTTATAGTTATTACTGAATAAGCTTCCTGCCTATTAACCGCTTTAACTGCATCATCATAAGAATTTGATTCTTCAAACACTATTTCATATTTTTCTTGTATATATGTTTTGAACTGTTCAAATTTATTTTTATTCTCTTCAGAATCATTCATTATATATAGAATTTTCCCATCAATATACTCTGATTTATCTGTATTACTCATATATGATTTTAATGCTACGCTCATTATTAAAATCAGAAACAATGGTACTAAAAACATAAAAATCACATTAGATTTATTCCTAAAAAAACTTTTCAATTCTTTTTTATACATATTAATAATCATTTTAGTCTCTTAACTCCTTTCCTGTAATCGAAAGAAATACAGATTCTAAATCAGGAGTTTCATTTTCTATATTTGCTATAGGTATTTCAAATTTTGTAACACTTAATATTATTTTATTTATGATTTCACTGGTATTTTTATAAGAACAGCTTAATTCTGAATTGGTAACTTTAAGATTTATAATTCCATCAATATTCTGAAGGGTATTTTTAAGTTCTTCTGCACAATCAATCTTTTTTGCAAAATTAAGTTTAAATATTTTTTGATTAGAAATTTTAGATTTGATCTCTTCTTTTGTTCCATCTGCTACTACTTTTCCATGGTCTATTATAATTATTTTATTACATACTTCTTCTACTTCCTCCATGTAGTGGCTTGTATATATTATAGTTATTCCTTTTTCTCTTAATTGATTTACATTTTCTAAAATATGATTTCTTGATTGAGGATCTATACCCACTGTGGGTTCATCCATTATTATCAATTTAGGTGAATGAGATATTGCACATGCAATATTCAGTCTTCTTTTCATCCCTCCTGAAAATTCTCCTGCTTTTTTCTTTCTCACATCTGTAAGCCCTACAAATTCTAAAGTTGAATCTACTCTTTTTTTCAGTTCATTCCCCTTAAAACCATACAATGAACAAAAAAATTCTATGTTTTCTTCAGCAGTAAGATCATTATAAATTGCTAAGTCTTGAGGTACTAATCCAATATTAGGACTCCATTCCTTTATTGAGGAATTATTCTCAAATTTTATGCTTCCTCCATCACAATTTAAAAGACCAGTAATTAAATTCATGGTAGTGCTTTTTCCAGCACCATTAGGCCCTAGCACACCATAAATATCACCTTTTTCTATGGAAAAATTAATTCCATTTACAGCTGTATTTTCTCCATACTTCTTGACTAAATTCTTAACTTCTAATATGTTCATATTTTCCTCCTAAATTTTTTACTTATGTATGAATTATGTTTTGGTATATTTTTTTAATGCTTAGTCATTTTGTTGATTGTCATTTTAAATTGATAATGATAATCAACGAATAACTGGCATAATTATATCATATAGAAAAATATGTGTAAATATTATTTTTTTTTGAAAAAATAACATTTTTCTTTATTATTTTTATATTTTTTCATAAAATGAGATATTTCTTTTTCTATTGATAATGATTATTGACTTTAGTTTTTCATTAAGTTATTATATATTTTGTTATAAATTTCTTTTTTATCCAAATTCATAATTTTTAATAGGAGTTGTTTATATGTTAAATCTAAAAACAATAAATAAAAATAATAAAAAAATAATTATACTATGTTTTTTTATTATTTTTATAATTACAACAATAATATTAATTGGCATTATTTCTACACAACCAAAAACAATATCTAAAGATTCATATACTATTTTGAAAAAAGAATCAAATATATCATCTATAAA
>NZ_CAKVKB010000026.1 GCF_934754915.1 uncultured Clostridium sp. | reverse complement strand
AGATACAATGAAAAAGGAATAAAACATAAGATTTTATAATTTTTTATAGATTTTTATAAGTTTTTAGTAACGGCTTTTAAGAAAAATTATACTCCTTTTACAGCGCAGGATTCAGCTATATATACAAATCTTTTTAATATAAATGGTACGTCATTAGTATTTCCTAATTGGGATGATAACAATAATATTTCTATTGTAAATGAACCATATCCGTCTTCAATCATAAATACATCAAATGTAGCTGATTTTTTTAATTATCCAACATATACATTAGCAGTTGTGAATAATGTAGTATATTTTTCTGATTCAGATAACACTAATAATGTAGATTCACTTTCATCTATCGATTTGAGCACTAAAGCATATACACCAAATCTTGTTAAAGGAAAAATATCTAGAATGATAAATAGTGACAATATATTATATTTTATTAATTCAAGTAAAGGGAAAAAGTTATTTTCTTTCGATCCTTCAAATAATGTTGAGACTTCAATATGTGATGACAGTATAGGAAATTATTTAGTAGATGGTGATGTGATATTGTATGAAAATAAAAGTGATAAATCAACTTTGTATAAAATCAATATTGATGGTACAGGAAAAGAAAAGTTGACTAATTTCTCTGTAAATAGTTTTGCACCATATTCAGGACAGATTTTAGCTATAAATTCACAAGATAATAATAATTTGTATTCTATAGATTTAAAAGATTTATCTGTGAAGAGATTAGCTATTATGAATGGAGAGGATTTGAAAGTCTTTAATGGACAACTATATTTTATAAATGTAGATAATAACAGACATCTTTCAACTATGTCTGTAGATTTAACACAGACATCTCCAACTGTAACTTTTAATGATATTTCAGATTATTCTGTAAATGAATATTATCCAACATCAAAGGGGATATTTGCACAAAAAGGTGTGAATGTAGATAATCCATACATTTTCTTGGCTGTATAGAAAATTTATATGAAAGTTAAAATGCTGTGTAAAAAATGAACGTAACAATAAATAACTAAGTAGTAGAATAAATAAATGGATAAATTAGAATATATTAAAAGAAAAGATTATTGAAGGACATATTAAAAATAATAATTCTGTAATTGTATACACGCTATTATATGGTATAATGTTTATGTAAATAAAAGAAAAAACTAAAATATATATTAAATTCAGCGGAATTTAAGAGTATAATATTTATTATCAAAAAATAAAAGTAAGGGGAATCATGAAGATGAATTATATTGGTGTTGATTTAGGCGGAACAAATATTGTTGTAGGTTTAGTTGATGAAGATGGTAAAATAGTAAAATCAATAAGCAGACCAACAGTTAAAGAAAGAGGAGTTGAACCTATCTTTGACGATATTTTTGATATGTGTAACGAACTTATAAATGAATTCAAATTAGATAAAACAAGTTTAAAGGGAATAGGAATAGGAATTCCAGGAACAATTGATGATAAAAACGGAGTTATTGTATATTCTAACAATATAAAAATAGATAATTTCAATGTAAGAGAATATGCTAAAGGAAAAATTGACTATGAAATAAAAATGGCTAATGATGCAGATAGTGCTGCATTAGGAGAAGTTGTAGCTGGTAGCGCTAAAGGATGTTCAGATGCAATAGTAGTAACACTTGGAACTGGTGTAGGTGGAGGAATAATAATTGGAGGCAAGATATTCTCAGGTTTCTATCCTGGTGGAGCTGAAGTTGGGCATCAAATTATTGAAGTTAATGGAAGACAATGCAGCTGTGGAAACAAGGGATGTTTTGAAGCATATTCTTCTGCAACTGCTTTAATTCTTGCTGCAAAGAAAAAGGCTGAAGCAAATAAAGATTCACTTTTATATAAATTAGTTGAAGGTGATATGGAAAAAATGAATGCAAAGGTACCTTTTGATGCAGATCAAGCAGGAGACAAAGCAGGACATGAAGTAATTGAAGAATATTTAGATTACTTAGCAGTTGGTGTTGCCAATCTTATAAATGTATTTAAACCAGAAGCTATACTTTTAGGTGGAGGAGTTTGTAAACAAGGTGAAAATTTAACAACTCCATTAAAGAAGAGAATTGAAAAACTTGCATATGCTGGAGATTTAAGAACAGAAATTAAAATTGCAAGTCTTGGAAATGATGCAGGATTAATAGGTGCTGCAATGCTTAACAAATAATATATTTTTGTTAACATAATAAATGAATAGATACTCAACATTAAAGTATGTTTAATATTATATTTGCTATTATTGTATATTAATAATTGTAACAGTATATGATATTATATGTGTTAAAAATGCAGCATAAATATTTTAATGTTGAGTTTTTTTGTATACAAAAGTTTTTACAGGATAATAATGAAGTGATACAATCATATAGTGGAATTAAGTATAAGTTAAAATTATACTTAAATTACAATAAAAGTATATAAAAGATTTGAATAGTAATTAATATGAGATAAAGATAAGGAGAGTAAAAATGAGTGATTTAAAAGACTTAAAAGAGTTAACTAGGGCAAAAGAAGCTCAAGAAAGAGAAGAAATGCAGAATAAGATACTTGAAAGACTTAAATCTATAAAAAGAGATGGAATAGATGAGCTTATAAAATATTTATTGGAAAAAACAGATTATTTTATAGCTCCAGCATCAACAAAATTTCATTCTAATTTTGATGGAGGATTAGCTTTTCATTCAGATAATGTAGTTGAACTTATGCTTCAAAAAAATAGACAATATAATTTGGGATTAAGCAATGATACAATATATTTAACTGGATATATGCATGATTTGTGTAAATGCAATATTTATGAAAAGACAATGAGATTAAAAAAAGATGAAATGACAGGAAAATGGATTGGTTATGCCTCTTATGAAATAAATGAAACTGTTCCATTAGGACATGGAGAAAAGAGTGTTATACTCTTGCAGCAGTTTGTAAAACTAACATTAGAGGAATGTCTTATGATAAGATGGCATATGGGAGCATATGTGCCAAAAGATGAATACAGAGATTACAATAAAGCAATAGAAATGTATAAATCTGTTCTGGCATTCAGCAATGCAGATGCAGAAGCTTCTCACTTTATGGAAGAAGTTAGAGAATCTCAAACTTATCCAATAGAAGAATATAATAAATTTGTAAAAGAAAAAGCTATGAAAAATAGAAATAAATAAATTATTTATAAGGCTTATGTACGAATTAAACTGTGTTATATAGCAGAAGTTCATGTACATAAGCCTTGTTTTTAGTTTTTTATGAATAAATTTAATAGTTATGAAAATAATAAGATATATTACATATTTTTAACAAAATGCCAATGTAAATTAACATTAATATAAATTTAAATTAACCTTAATGATGTATTGTTATAAATGGAAATATGAAATTATGTTTTTATAAATTTGAGGGGGTAAACAAATAATGAATAAGACGGCTAAAAAAATTATGGGAGCAATGCTTGCATTAACTATAATAGGTGGTGCATCTTATGGAATATCGAGTTTTACAAAAATATCAGAAGTAGATGCGGCAACTTCTTCTAATGTGAAATGGAATGGAAAAACACCTAAATATATTTTTATGTTTATAGGAGATGGAATGAGTTATCCACAAATTCAAGCAGCTCAATATTATAATGGAATTGAAGAAAATGGAGCTATAAATCCAGAAGAAGGGAATTATCCAACTCAAGAAAATTTATCATTTATGAATTTCCCAATAAGTGGAACAGCAACAACATATGATTCAACATCAATTTGTCCTGATTCTGCTTCAACTGCAACATCGCTTTCAACAGGAAACAAAACATTAAGCAGTGTCATAAATATGGATGAAACTAAAACAAAATCATATGAAACAATAACAGAAAAATTAAAGAAACAGTTAGGGTATAAAGTAGGAATTGTTACTTCAGTAAATTTAGATCATGCAACTCCAGGAGCTTATTATGCACATGTACCAGCAAGAAGTAAATATTATGATATGGGACTTCAGCTTGTAGATAGTGGATTTGATTATTTTGCTGGTGGTAAGTTCTTATCAGATAGTTCTAAAGAAGTTACTGAACAAGGTAAGACACCAATAGCTAAACTTGCACAGGAAAAAGGATATAAAGTTGCAGATACTGCAGATGAAATCAATAATTTAAAAAATGGTGATGACAAGGTTATTGCAATATGTCCAGATGATCAAGTGGAAGAAGAAAGTGGTGCATTAAAATATGATCTTGATAGAGAAGGAAATGAATTGACATTAGCACAATATACTAAAAAGGGAATTGAACTTTTGGATAATGACAAAGGATTTTTTATGATGGTTGAAGGTGGAAAAATTGACTGGGCAGGTCATGCTAATGATGCAGCATCAAGTATACATGATACAAATGCATTTGGAGATGCAGTTCAAGAAGCTGTGAATTTTTATAATAAACATCCTGAAGAAACTTTAATATTGGTTACAGGAGATCATGAAACTGGTGGACTTACACTTGGATTTGCAGGAACAAACTATGATACATACTTACAGAATTTACAAAATCAAAAGGTTTCATATACAGATTTTGATAGATATGTAGCAAAATATAGAGAAAATAAAACATCATTTGATGATGCAATGAAAGATGTTGAAGCACAATTTGGGTTAAAGAGAGCAGGATCAGAAGGTGAATCAACAAAAGGCGGAATGGTTCTTACAGAATTAGAAGAAGCTAAAATTAAAGAAGCTTATGAAAAAAGTATGATTGATAAGAATGATAGAAAATTAGATCAGAATGAATATGTATTATATGGAACATATGAGCCATTTACAGTAACTCTTACACATATATTAAATAATAAATCAGGCGTATCATACAGCTCATATTCACATACAGGACTTCCAGTAGCAGTAATGGCTAAGGGTGTTGGTCAGGATTTATTTAAAGGATATTATGATAATACTGATGTATTTTACAAATTAAAAGCTATTACAAAAATAGACTAGAAGGAGATAAAAATGCTTGGAGAAATTCATAGACGTAATACTATACCTATAGTAATCACATTGCTGACTATTATTATTTTAATATGTATTCCTAATAAATATCCCCAAAAGATTTATGAGAATACAGAAAGAGTCAGTGCAAGAGTGTTGAGTACAGATGAGAGTTTTGTTATAGATAATGGATTGATAAAAACTGGGGAGCAGCTTTGTGACATTGAAATACTCCAGGGAAAATTTAAAGGAAAAACTGTCACAGGAACTAATAGATTATCAGGTTCGTTAGAAAGAGATAAAATATTTGCACCAGATGATAAGATTCTTGTGACATTGGATTATGAAGGAGATGAAATAAGAGTTGCTACACTTGTTGATCATTATAGAATAAATTATGAAATTCTTCTGGCAGGTATATTTATAGTATTTCTTGTGGGTTTTTCGGGTATGGTTGGAATAAAAGCAATTTTATCATTCATATTTACAATACTAGCTATGTGGAAAATACTAATACCATTATTTTTAGATGGATACAATCCCATAGTTATAGGAATGATAACAACAGTCATATTAATATGTTTAATAATAGGATTAGTTTATGGAATTGATAAAAAATCTCTAGCTGCTATTATTGGTGCTCTGGCAGGCAGTCTTGTGACATGTTTTATGGCAATGTATTTTGTGAGTGGATTTAAAATTCATGGAGCTGTAATGTCTTATTCAGAAACTTTGCTCTATTCAGGATATGAGAGTCTTAATCTTACTGAAATATTTATTGCAAGTATATTTTTAGCTTCGTCAGGAGCTGTTATGGATGTTGCAGTAGATATAACTTCAGCAGTTGCTGAAGTAGTAGAAAAGAAACCTGAAATAACAAGAATAGAAGCTGTTAAATCTGGAATCAATGTTGGTCGCTCAATAATGGGAACTATGATGACGACTCTTCTTCTTGCTTATTCAGGAGGATATATTGGACTTCTTATGATTTTTGCTGCTCAAGGAACTCCAATAATAAATATTTTAAATTTAAAATATGTCTCATCAGAAATTTTGCATACTTTAATAGGAAGTTTTGGTCTTGTTACAGTGGCACCTTTTTCAGCAATAGCAAGTGGGATTTTGTTACCTGGTAATGCAGGCTTGTTATTAGAAAAGTGTGGAGATATATTAAAATTTAATAGCAGAAATTAAGTGGTTTTCATATTTGATTTTTATTATGAATATTAAATATGAAAATTTTCGGAAGTTATTATAATGAAAGCTGTGAAATTTGAAATTATACATTCAATTTTCACAGTTTTTAAATTTACATAAACTAAACAAAGAGTTTTATGTTAATTAACAAAAAAATAAAAACATATGATTTTTTATGATTGCAGAAGAGGATGATGAGGGGATTCTGTATAAATTAATATTAAATCAAAAGATAAATAATGATACAAAAAACTAAAAAATGGAATATGAATAAATTATAAAGTTATCGATCAATATATAACAATGAATAAATGTTAAAAAATGAATGCTAAAAATAACAAATGTATATAAAACATTGTTGAGATGAATGAAAATTATTAAATAGATAAAAAAGTAAAAAAATACGAAAATAGTAGAAAATTTATATCAAATATAGTACAATGTCAAAGGATAAGAAAAACTAAACTATAAGTTAAGTAATAGTAAGGTTATAAATACTAAACTTTTAAAATAGTATATAGTAATAAATATATATTTTTTGATTGACTTTTTTAAAGAAAGGCTGTGATGTCAGGTTGGAAAACAAGCTAAAGTTATATGGCTTTAACAACCTCACAAAGACACTTAGCTTTAACATCTATGATGTGTGCTATGCCAAAAGTGAGCGTGAGCAGAAGGACTATATTGCGTATATTGATGAACAGTATAATTCAGAAAGACTTACAAAAATTTTATGTGATGTAACCGATATTATTGGAGCTCATGTCCTGAATATATCAAAACAGGACTATGAACCTCAGGGAGCCAGTGTGACAATTCTTATAGCTGAAGAGTCAATGACTAATAGAATGAGTTCAGAACCTTCTTCTGTAGATAATAAAATAGATATGCATAAAGGCAGAGATACTGTTTTAGCTCATTTGGATAAGAGTCATGTTACAGTTCACACATATCCTGAATATCATCCACAGAATTCAATAGCTACTTTTCGTGTAGATATTGATGTATCTACATGTGGAGAAGTATCACCTTTAAATGCTCTAAATTATCTTATTGGAAGTTTTGATTCAGATATAATAACAGCAGATTATCGTGTCAGAGGATTTACACGTGATGTTGATGGAAAGAAACTTTATATGGACCATAAGATAACATCAATTCAGGATTATATTAATAAAGAGACACTTGAAAAATATGACGCAGTGGATATAAATGTATATCAGGCAAATTTGTTTCATACAAAGATGCTCATAAAGGATATGGAACTTCAAAATTATCTTTTTAATAGAGATGTTTATGAGATTAAACCTAAGCAGAGACTTGAAATAGAGAGTAATCTCCGTAAAGAAATGATTGAAATTTTCAGTGGAAGCAATATATACGATTAGGAGATGAGGTACGTGAACAATCAAAAAGATAAAGAAAAGCATATTAAGGCTCCTATATATGAAGCTTTAATAAAATATAAGGCTGCAAGAGTAGTGCCATTTGATGTTCCTGGACATAAGCAGGGAAGAGGAAACCCAATGCTCAAGGAATTTTTAGGAGAAAAGTGTCTTTCAGTAGATGTAAATTCAATGAAGCCTTTGGACAATCTTTGTCATCCAGTTTCTGTAATAAAGGAAGCGGAAGAATTGGCAGCAGATGCTTTTAATGCAAAACATGCGTTTTTTATGGTTAATGGAACCACTTCAGCAGTACAGGCTATGGTTATGAGTGTGTGCAAAAGAGGCGAAAAAATAATAATGCCGCGTAATGTTCATAGAAGTGCTATAAATGCACTTGTTATAAGTGGTGCAATACCAGTTTATATAAATCCAGGGGTTAATAAAAAGTTCGGAATACCGCTTGGCATGAGCGTTAAAGATGTTGAAAGAGCGATAAAGGAAAATCCTGATGCTAAAGCTGTAATGGTAAACAATCCCACATATTATGGAATATGTTCAAATTTAAAAAAGATAACAGAGATAGCTCATGCTCATGGAATGTATGTATTAGTTGATGAGGCTCATGGAACACATTTTTATTTTGGTGATAACATGCCAGTTTCAGCTATGGAAGCTAGAGCAGATATGGCTGCTGTGAGCATGCATAAAACTGGAGGATCGTTGACTCAGAGTTCATTTCTATTGTTAAATTGTGATCTTCATGTTGGATATGTACGTCAGATAATAAATCTTACTCAGACTACAAGTGGTTCATATCTTTTGATGTCATCTCTGGATTTGGCAAGAAGAGATCTTGTTTTGAATGGAAAAAAAACATTTGAAAAAGTGATTAATATGGCAGAATATGCAAGAAGTGAAATAAATAAGATTGGTGGATATTATGCTTTTTCACAAGAGTTGATTGATGGTGATGAGGTATTTGATTTTGATAGAACAAAATTATCGATTTTTACAAGAGATATAGGACTTGCTGGAATAGAAGTATATGATATTTTGAGAGATGAATATGGAATACAGATTGAATTTGGAGATATTGCTAATATTCTTGCAATAATTTCCGTGGGAGACAAGGAACTTACAATAGAAAGGCTTATATCAGCTTTATATGAAATTAAGAGAGTTCACTCAAAAGATAAAGCTGGAATGTTTGACCATGAATATATAAATCCAGAGGTAATTCTTACTCCACAAGAAGCCTTTTATGCAGATAAAAAATCAATTCCTATGAATGAAAGTAGCGGATGTATCTGTGCTGAATTTGTAATGTGCTATCCTCCAGGAATCCCTATTCTTGCACCAGGTGAAAAAATAACTACAGAAATCTTAGATTATATAGATTATGCCAAAGAAAAGGGATGTTTCTTAACTGGAACTGAAGATGTGAATATTGAAAATATAAATGTAGTAGAGGGGTGAAATTATGGGAATGGAACTTTGGTATACGGAACAGCATACAGAAAATGTACGATTTTCAATAAAAGTTGAAAAGCAGCTTCATAGTGAACAGACAGAATTTCAGAGAATAGATATTTTAGAATCTAAGGAATTTGGAAGAATATTTACTCTTGATGGACTTATGATGGTTGCAGAAAAAGATGAGTTTATATATCATGACATGATTGTACATGTTCCTATGGCAGTAAATCCTGATATTAAAAATGTTCTTGTTATTGGTGCTGGCGATGGAGGAACTATAAGAGAGCTTACAAAATACGATTCAATTGAAAGTATAGATATGGTTGAAATAGATAAGAGAGTAGTAGAGGTATGTAAAGAATACCTTCCACAGACAGCATGTAAACTTGATGATAAAAGAGTAAATATGCATTTTGAAGATGGATTAAAATTTGTGAGAAATAAGGAAAATGAATATGATCTTATAATAGTTGATTCAACAGATCCATTTGGACCAGGTGAAGGATTGTTTACAAAAGAATTTTATGGAAACTGCTATAAGGCATTAAAAGAAGATGGAATATTAGTTAATCAGCATGAAAGTCCTTATTATGAAGCTTATGCAAAGGCTATGAATGCAGCCCATGAAAAGATATATGGACTATTTAAAATTCACAGGGTATATCAGGCTCATATTCCAACATATCCATCAGGACACTGGCTTTTTGGCTTTGCTTCAAAAAAGTATGATCCTATAAAGGATTTGAAGGCAGACGAGTGGAATAATCTTGGAATAGAAACTAAGTATTATAATACAGAATTACATGTGGGATGCTTTGCACTTCCTAACTATGTAAAAAAACTATTGGAAGTAAATAAATAAATAGCCATAAAAAGATATTACAGATATGTAAAGTAAAACAAGCTGTTTATCTTAAATAGAAAATATGAAGTTCTATAGGTTATAGATGAACACAATAATATAAAATTGATTAAAAATGGAGGAATGAAGAATGGGAAGAGCTTTAATAATTGGTGCAGGCGGAGTTGCGAGTGTTGCAATTCATAAGTGTTGTCAAAATTCTGAGGTATTTGAAGAAATCTGTATTGCAAGCAGAACATTATCAAAATGTGATGCTTTAAAAGAAAAATTACAAGGCGGAAAAACAAAGATACAGACAGCTAAAGTTGATGCTGATAATGTTGATGAATTAATTGCTTTAATAAATGATTTTAAACCAGATGTAGTTATTAATCTTGCACTTCCATATCAGGATTTGACTATAATGGATGCATGTTTGGCTACAAAGGTTCACTATGTTGATACAGCTAATTATGAGCCTCTTGATACAGCTAAATTTGAATATAAATGGCAGTGGGCATATAAAGAAAAATTTGAGAAAGCTGGTATAACAGCATTGCTTGGAAGTGGATTTGATCCAGGGGTAACTGGAGTATTTTCAGCTTATGCACAAAAACACTATTTTGATGAAATTCACTACATAGATATTGTGGATGCTAATGCTGGTGATCATGGATATCCATTTGCAACTAACTTTAACCCAGAAATAAATATAAGAGAAATCACAGCCAAGGGAAGTTATTGGGAAGAAGGAAAGTGGGTTGAAACTGAACCTCTTGAATTAAAAGAAGTTTATGATCTTCCACAAATAGGACCAAAGGATATCTACCTTTTACATCATGAAGAATTAGAATCTTTAGGAATTAATATAAAGGGCATAAAGAGAATAAGATTTTGGATGACATTTTCAGAAAAATATCTTACTCATTTAAGAGTTCTTGAAAATGTTGGTATGACTTCAATAGAACCAATTGATTTCGAGGGACAGAAAATAGTACCATTACAATTCTTAAAGGCAGTACTTCCAGATCCTGCTTCACTTGGACCAAGAACTAAAGGAAAAACTAATATAGGATGTATTTTCCAAGGTATTAAAGATGGAAAACCTAGAACATATTATGTATATAATGTGTGTGATCATCAAGAATGTTATAAAGAAGTAGGTTCACAGGCTATTTCATATACAACAGGAGTTCCAGCTATGATTGGTGCAAGTATGATATTAAAAGGTTTATGGAATAAGCCAGGAGTTCACAATATAGAAGAATTTGATCCAGATCCATTTATGGAAGCATTAAATAAATGGGGATTGCCATGGATTGAAGATTTTAATCCTGTATTAATCAAATAAAAAAGTGGCTGTGCCACTTTTTTATTCTGTCATTGTTAATTGTGATAAATAATAATGAAATGGAGGAAGAAGATTGTTAAACGATATTGACATAAATAAATTACCTTCACCATGTTATATTGTAGATGAGAGGCTTTTGAAAAAAAATCTTGAGATTTTAGACAAGGTTCAAAAGAAAACTGGAGCGCAAGTTATTTTAGCAACAAAAGCATTTTCTATGTTTTCTACTTTTCCTTTGATTGGAAAATATTTAAGTGGAGTTACATCAAGTTCTTTATTTGAAGCTAGACTTGGATATGAAGAAATGGGAAAACAGGTTCATATATTCTCACCTGCTTATAGAGAAGATGAATTTGATGAAATAATGAAATATTCAGATCATATTATTTTTAATTCATTTAGTCAATGGAAATTATATAGAGATAAGGTGAAAAAGTATAATAATGAAAATGAAAAGAAAATAGAGTGTGGATTAAGAATTAATCCTGAATATTCAGAAATTGAAACTGATATATATAATCCTTGCTTTGAAAATTCAAGAATGGGTATTACTTTAGAAAATTTTGAACCAGCTGAGCTTGAAGGAATAAATGGATTACATTTTCATACTATGTGTGAACAGAATTCTGATACATTGGCACGTACAATAAAAATTGTTGATGAAAAATTTGGAAAGTATATTAAGAATATGAGATGGTTGAATTTTGGAGGAGGACATCATATAACAAGAGAAGATTATGATATGGAAACTCTGGTAAATTCAATATTATATATGAAAAATAAATATAACATTGAAATATATCTAGAACCTGGTGAAGCTGTTGCATTAAACAGTGGTTTTCTTGTATGTACAGTTCTTGATATCATAAAGAATGGAATGGATATAGCAATACTAGATACTTCAGCAGCATGCCATATGCCAGATGTGCTTGAAATGCCATACAGGCCACAGATTATTGGAGCTGGAAATCCAGGAGAATATGAATATACATATCGATTTGGAGGCCCAACATGTCTCGCAGGAGATATTATAGGTGATTATTCATTTGAAAGACCATTAAAAATTGGTGACAGATTGGTATTTTGTGATATGGCTATATATTCCATGGTTAAGAACAATACATTTAATGGTATAAATATTCCTTCAATAGTTAAGTATAGTGAAGAAAATGGCGTGGAAATAATCAAAGAATTTGGATATGAAGACTTTAAAGGAAGATTATCATAAAATATTTGGAGATTTGAATTTGCAGCAATTGAGCTGAAGCATAAAATTAGATAACATGTCCTAAAATAATGCAACAGCTCCTGCAAATACATATAAGAAATTAATAATAATAGATACTAAAGGTTGTATATATCTGAAAACTCAATATTATATCTTTCAATATTAGCACCAAGCATTTTTGAATATATATTATGACTATTAGCATCAGTGGTTGCTTTATCTGAAGTTGTTATTGGAATTGTAAAGATTATTTCGGCTCCATTTTCCAAGTCAGTATTTGCCCAGACATCACCTTGATGCATATTTACAAGAGATTTTACAAGAGAGAGTCCAAGACCACTTCCTTCACACCTTCTTGTTAAAAGATTGTCAACCTGTGTAAAACGCTCAAAAATTAATTCTGCATTTTGTGGATCTATGGATATTCCATCATCTTTTACAGAAACAATTAATTTGTCAATGTTTTCATTTAATGATAGATTTACTTGAATAATTCCATTTAAATCAGTAAATTTCACAGCATTTGAAAGAAGATTTAACATAATTGTTTCAATTTTTTCTGGATCACATGATGTAAATACTTCTTCTTCAGTAGTATCAAAAATTATAGTCCTATTTTTGTTACCAATGTGATCAGCAACTGAAAGGACAATGTTTTCAATAAGATCAACTATATTGCAATATACTAAATTTAATTCATAATGATTTTCATCGATTTTGGTTGTATCGAGTAAATTGTTTACAAGACGTAGAAGCCTGTAAGAATTCTGTGTTATAACTTTTGTGTATTTAAGTATTTTATCATCATTAGACTTAAGTGATTTACAATCATTAAAATATATTGCAATCAATTGGATTGTTGTAAGAATGATGTTTATTGGAGTTCTGAATTCATGAGATATATTTGCAAAAAAATCAGTTTTTAAATTTCCTAATTCAATTGCTTTTTCAAGTTCTAGTTTTGTGTTTTTTAAAGTTATTTTATAACTTATATCTTTTGCAGTTAATATTATACGATTTGTTGATTGTATAAGACTCCAATTCCATTCAAGATATTTATATGAACCATTTTTACATTTGTAACGGTTTATAAGTCCATATCCTTTATGAGTATTAGAATTATGTGCAGCTTCACGTATTTTATAAGAATTATCATAATCATCAGGATGTATAAGGTCTTGATATTTCACCATTTTTATATCGTCTTTAGACCATCCTAAAGATGATGTGAAATTATTATTGAAATCAATAAAAGTACCATCAAAATCAACCAGAATCCATAAATCAGATGCAGTATTTAAAATTAGTTGGAGTTCTTCAGCTTTTAAATCTGTAACTTCATTAAAAAAATATAAGAAGTAATCTGTTTTATCTGAATGTTTTTTCAAAGGCATCTTAGAAATTTCAAAACAATGTTTTTGTCCATCAACACCATCAATCAAAATTTTATTTTCGCCTGTTATCAAATTATTTAAATTGGTAATATTACATGGATTTGAAAGATCGAATATGTTAAAAAATGCAGTATTTGCAAAAGTATATGTATTATTTTGATCTTGAGCTAATATTGGATTAGGAATAGAGTTTAATATATTTTTTAAATCTTCTAAATCGTAATTACAACTTATTTGATTAATACCCAAGTTTACCATAGTCATCCCTCACTTTTAGAATTATTTTTAATAGAAAAATAATTCATTATACAATTAAAATTATATGAGTATTTTTTTACTTAATCAACTAAAAAGAGAAAAAAATGTAATGGAATGATGTTTTTAAAGTTTAGAATAAATAAATTAGCAGAAATGGGAGGATTATTTTATGAAAAAGAATATAGAAACATTTATTGGTTGTGATAATAATTATGAAGAAGCAAAAATTGTTATATTTGGAGCTCCATTTGATTCAACAACATCATTTAGACCAGGAACAAGGTTTGCAAGCAAAACGATGAGAAGTGAATCATTTGGTATTGAAACCTACAGTCCATATCAAGATAAAGATCTTGAAGATATAGAAGTTTTTGATGGAGGCGATCTTGAATTAAGATTTGGAAATCCAGAAAGCGCGTTAAATGATATTCAAAAGTTTACTGGAAGAATAATTTCTGATAATAAGATACCATGTATGATTGGAGGTGAACATCTTGTTACATTAGGAGCATTCAGAGCTGTATCAGAAAAATATCCTGATGTTCATGTCATTCATTTTGATGCACATGCAGATTTAAGAGAAGAATATTTAGGACAGCATTTGTCTCATGCAACAGTTATGCATAGAGTGTGGGATATAATAGGTGATGGAAGGATATATCAGTTTGGAATAAGATCAGGAGATAGAAGTGAAATATATTGGGGAAGAAATCATGTTTATACAAATAAATTTAATTTTAATACATTAGAAGAAGTTGTTGATAAATTAAAGGGAAAACCTGTATATTTCACATTAGATTTAGATGTTTTAGATCCATCTGTATTTCCTGGAACAGGAACTCCTGAAGCAGGTGGGGTTACGTTTATGGAACTTTTAAATGCAGTATTGAAAGTTTCAGAACTTAATATTGTAGGAATGGATATAAATGAACTTTCTCCAGTATATGATCAAAGTGGAAGTTCTACAGCATTAGCGTGTAAGATATTAAGAGAATTGTTATTATGTGTTGGAAAGTAATTGATAGAAGTCTTTTTATGATTAAAATGATTATAAATTTAAGAGAAGTATTTTACTAAAAATTGACTTGGTTTTACTCATATAATAAACTATAGTTATAGATTTTACATGATTGTTTTGAACATTTATTCATTTTAGAATTCAGGGTATGTGTAATGCAAGATAAAAAACTATTTGGTATATGTAAAATACAAAGTTTGAGATGTAAAAATATAATTGCAACATACATATATTCTAATAATTATAGGAATCTTGCAAAGATTTCATCATTCATTGTAAATTGTACATTATTAGTTGGAATATATTAAAACAAAATAAATAATTTAGAGGTGGATGATTTATGGCAACCATAAAGGAAATAGCATCAAAGGCAGGAGTATCTATATCAACTGTTTCAAGAGTTCTTAATTTTGATGAGACATTAAATGTGTCAGATTCAACAAGACAAAAAATATTAAAGATTGCAGATGAATTGGAGTATACACCATCCAATAAAAAAAAGAAGAATAAGAAAAATAATAAAACAGTAGGAATTTTATGCTGGTGTAATTATGAAGAAGAATTAGGTGATCCATATTATCTTTCAATAAGACTTACAGTTGAAAAACTATGCAGTAGTAAGAATATAAATTTGATAAAATTGGATGAAAATATGGATTTGAAAATAGCCAAAGAATTGATAGGGATAATAGTCATAGGAAATTACTATAGTGATATGGTAGAAAGAATGGCTGATGATAATGATAATATAATTTATATCGATTATTGTCCAAATGAATATAAATACGACTCAGTAACAATAGATAAGAAAAAAGCAACAAGACTTTTATTAAATTATTTATATGATTTAGGCCATAGGAAGATTGGTTTGATTGGTGGAAAAGTTTTTGATGAAGATAATGATGACAGCAGCATGAAAATAGATGAAAGAGATGTAGAATATCAATATTTTATGAAACGTAAAGGAATATATAATCCTAAATTTATATATCCAGTAGAAAGAATGACTTTTAAGAGCGGATATGAACTTACCAAAAAGTTACTTGAAAATGATGAGATACCTACAGCTATTTTTGTTGAAAATGATACTATGGCAGTAGGTGCATATAAAGCTATAGCAGAAAAAGGAATGGTCATTCCAGATGACATAAGCATTGTTGGTTTTAATGATCAGCCTAGTGCTAAATACATGTTCCCATCATTAACTACGGTAAAACTTTCTACAGAATATCTTGCAGATGCTGCTGTTGATTTGTTGCTTGAAAATGCAGAAGGAAATAGATCTTATAAAAAGAAAGTAGTTATACCTGTAGAGATTAAAATAAGAAAAAGCTGTAAAAAGTTATAATGAAAAAGTTTACTAATTTTTAATTGGTAAACTTTTTTGATTTAGAAATTATTTATAAAAAAATACCAAAAAATTAAAAAAATCCAAAAATTATAAATTTAGTTTTATCAAAAATATAAAAAAAATCCTAATTGAAACAAAGATTATAATAACGTTTACAATCAAGCAGCTGATATAATGTAAACAAATACAGGAACTGATTATTTTGGCTCAAAAGTATGGAAACAATTTAAGGGGGAGTTAATTATGAAATTAAAAAAAATAATGGCATTAGCTATGACAGCAATGTTAGGTTTAGGAATGATTGGATGCGGCTCATCAGCAGAAAGTGAAAGTACAAGCAGTTCGGGAAACAATAATGACAATACAATAACAGTGTGGGCATGGGATGATACATTCAACATTAAAGCTGCTAACATGGCAAAAGAAAGATATTTAAAAGATCACCCTGATGTAACTATAAATGTTGTTAGTATGGCACAAGATGATGTAGTACAAAAATTAAATACAAGCTTATCATCAGGTACTTATGATGGACTTCCAAATGTAGTTCTTATAGAAGATTATAAGATTCAAAATTATCTTTTATCATATCCAGGAGAAATTAAAGATTTATCAGCATATATAGATCCAAGCAAGTTTATGGATTATAAATTAGGATTCATGACAGAAGGAGACAAAGTATATGGAGTACCATTTGATAGTGGTGTATCTGGGTTGTTTTATAGAACAGATTTGATTGAACAGGCAGGATACACTAAAGAAGATATGAAGGATATAACTTGGGAAAAATATATTGAGATCGGTAAAGCAGTTAAAGAAAAAACTGGTAAAAAGATGTTAACAATAGATCCAAGTGATTTAAATCAATTAAGAATAATGATGCAATCAGCAGGAAGCTGGTATGTAGATGCTGATGGTAAAGTAAGTATTGATAATAATCAGGCATTAAGAGATGCTGTTGAAATTTATAAACAAATAGTAGATGCAGACATAGCTAAACAGGTATCAGGATGGGATTCATTTATTTCAGCATTTCAAAGTGGTGATGTTGCATCAGCTATAAATGGATGCTGGTTATCTTCTTCAATTCAAGCAGCGGAAGATCAAAAAGGTAAATGGGCAGTAGCAGCAACTCCAAGAATGGGCAATAATCCAAATTCAATAAATGCTTCAAATAGTGGTGGAAGCAGCTGGTATGTATTAGATAAAGTTGGAAATTCTGATTTGGCAGCAGATTTCTTAAAAGAAACATTTGCATCAAGTGATGATTTAATGAATGATTTAGTTCCAGCAATCAGCTTAGTAAGTACATTAAAATCTGCAAGCAGCAGTGAAAATTATAATACTGAAGTTGAATTTTATGGTGGTCAGCAGGTATTTAAAGATTTTGCTAAATGGGCAGAACAAATTCCAAGTGTTAACTATGGACTTCATACTTATGCTTTAGAAAATATCATGTCAGAAGGTATGCAGGAAATAGTTGCTGGTGGAGATATTGATGAAGCACTTAAAAAAACTCAGGCTCAAGCTGAAGCATCAGTAAATCAATAATTATATTTTTGCAATCTCATAATATCTTAAATGGAAATAAAAAGCATTCAGGTGGAATGGAAATTCCATCTGAATACTAAAAAAACATATAAACCACTTGTCAAATATAATGTGGGGATATTTGACAAATGGTTTTAGAAAATAAAGGAGTGATAATAATGAAAAAAAGCAAAAATGCTGGAATAGAGAGCAGAACTAATAAATGGGGATGGGGCTTCGTATCATTAAGTATAATATTTATTTCATTATTTGTTTTTTATCCAACAGTGCAATCGTTTATAACATCATTACAATCAGGAATGGGGAATAACCTTAAATTTGCTGGATTGAGTAATTATACAAGATTGATGAGCGATGATACATTTAAAAAAGCAGTAGGAAATACTTTTTTATATCTTATAGTTCAGGTTCCAGTTATGATAGTTTTAGCACTTATCATAGCAACAGTATTAAATGATCCTAAATTGAAATTTAAGGGCTTTTTTAGAACTTCTATATTTTTACCATGTATAACATCATTAGTTGCATATTCAATCATAATGAAAAGTATATTTGCTTCAAATGGTCTTGTTAATAAATTGCTTATGGCATTACATGTTATTTCAGTACCAATAGAATGGGTTACAGATCCTTTCTGGGCCAAAATATTAATAATAATTGCAATAACTTGGAGATGGACAGGATATAACATGATATTCTATTTATCAGGTCTTCAAAATATAGACCCATCAATCTATGAAGCTGCAGATATAGACGGGGCTTCATCATTCAAAAAATTCACAAAAATAACAGTTCCACTATTAAAACCAATAATTCTATTTACAACCATAACTTCAACAATTGGTACATTACAGTTATTTGATGAAGTTATGAATATTACAAAAGGTGGACCAGCCAACGCAACTACAACGATTTCACACTATATTTATAATTTATGTTTCACATATACACCAAATTTTGGTTATGCAGCAGCTGTTGCTTATGTAGTAGTTATAATGATTGTAATTTTATCATTAATCCAATTTAAAGTAGGAGGGGACGACTAATGAGTAAGAAAAAATTAGGAAAATCAATGGGGTTAAAATATCTATTTTTAAGTATTGCAGCATTTATATCCATATTCCCTTTCTTTTGGATGATTATAAGCGCTACAAATAAATCAGTAGATGTAACACGAGGTAAATTGACATTTGGAAGTAACCTTTTGGTAAATTTAAGTAACCTTTTAAGCTCAGATCTTGGATTTGTACGTTCATTAGGAAATTCAGCTATAATAGCAATAATAACAACAGTTCTTGCTTTAATAGTTTCATCTATTGCTGGATATGGATTTGAGATATTTAGAACACCTGCGAGAGATAAGGTTTTTACAATACTTCTTTTATCTATGATGGTGCCATTCTCAGCATTGATGATTCCACTTTATAAATTATTTGCATCACTTAATGGAACTCCATTGAAAATTATGGGATTAAACTCATATCTTGCTGTATTGTTGCCAAGCATTTCAACAGCATTCCTCATATTCTTCTTTAGACAAAACACAAAATCATTTCCTAAAGATATATTGGAAGCAGCAAGAATTGATGGTTTGGGAGAATTTGCAATATTTTTTAAAATGTATATGCCAACAATGAAAACTACTTATGCAGCAGGTGCTATCATAACATTTATGAATAGTTGGAACAATTACTTATGGCCATTGCTTGTACTACAATCTCCAGAAAAGAGAACTGTACCATTAATACTTTCTACATTAGGTTCAAGCTATTCTCCAGATTATGGATTGATAATGATAGCTATAGTAATTGCAACATTACCAACAGCAATAGTATTCTTTACAATGCAGAAACATTTTGTTGCAGGTATGCTTGGATCTGTTAAATAATCGTTTAAATATAGAATATTACTAATATATGACCTCAATTAAAAAATATTAAAATTATTTAAAATGAATTGTGAATTATAAGAAAAGATTAATTGACAGAAGAAATGTTAATTAATCTTTCTTATTAAGTAAGATATAATTTTGAATACTTTAAAATTACGAAATACAAAAATTAAATAGAATATATATTCCAATTAATGATGTCAGGAGGAATTATAAATGAAAAATAGATTTTTTTATAATAAAGTTACAGAATTTTTACATGGAGGAGATTATAATCCAGACCAGTGGCTTGATTGTCCTGAAATATTAAAAGATGATGTACGTCTTTTAAAGCTTGCAAATTGTAACTGTGTTTCGATAAATATATTTGGATGGAGTGCAATTGAACCTGAAGAAGGAAAATATACATTTGAATGGCTTGACAAGATAATGGATGATATGGCAGCAAATAATATTCATGTAATACTTGCAACACCAAGTGGAGCAAGACCAGCATGGATGTCTGAAAAATATCCAGAGGTTTTACGTGTAAATAGTGATAGAAGCAAAAATCTTCATGGGCAAAGACACAATCATTGTTTTACATCACCAGTATATAGAAAAAAGACAAAGGAAATTAATAGAATACTTGCAGAGAGATATAAAGATCATCCAGCATTAATAATGTGGCATATTTCTAATGAATATGGTGGAGAATGCCATTGTGATTTATGTCAGGAAGCATTTAGAAACTGGCTTAAAAAGAAATATAACAATGACTTGGATAAACTTAATAAGGCTTGGTGGACAGGATTTTGGAGTCATAGATTTAATAGATGGTCACAAATAGAAAGTCCATCAGAACATGGTGAAATGTTTGTTCATGGACATAATCTTGACTGGAAAAGATTTGTTACAGATCAGACAATAGATTTCTTTAAAAACGAAATAGAACCTATAAGAGAACTAACACCAGATATTCCTGTTACAGCAAACTTCATGGGAAATTATCCGCATATGGGGTTATTTACAGGACTTGATTATTGGAAATTTGCAAAGGAAGTTGACATATTATCTTGGGACAACTATCCAGCATGGCACAATAATTTTGAAACTACAGCAGAATTAGCATCAAATGTTGGTTTTGTACATGATATTTACAGAAGTTTAGGTAATGGGAACCCTTTTTTAATCATGGAAAGCACTCCAAGCTTGGTAAACTGGCATGATGTCAATAAATTAAAACGTCCTAAAATGCATATTCTTGCATCTATACAAGGGTTAGCTCATGGTTCAGATTCTGTATTGTATTTTCAATGGAGAAAAGGAAGAGGAGCATCAGAAAAGTTTCATGGAGCAGTAGTGGATCATTGTGGACATGAAAATACAAGAGTATTTAAAGAAGTATCAGAATTAGGAAAGATTCTTGAAAACATAAAAGAAATACAGGGAGCAATTACTAAATCAGAAGTGGCTATTATTTATGATGTTGAAAATAAATGGGCAATTGATGATCTTCAAGGGCTTAAGAAGTATAGAAAAGGATATGAAGAAACCTGTCAGAAAAGTCATAGAGTATTTTGGGAAAAAGGAATATCAACTGATGTTATAAGCATGGATTGTGATTTTTCAAAATATAAACTTATAGTGGCACCTATGTTATATATGATAAAACCTAATGTGGCAGAAAGATTAAATGAATTTGTTGCAAATGGAGGAACATTAGTAACAACTTACTGGAGTGGAGTTGTTGATGAAAATGATTTATGTTTTCTTGGAGGATTTCCAGGACCATTAAGAGAGGTGACTGGAATATGGGCAGAAGAAATAGATTCTATATATGATGATGAGAGAAATCATATTAAAATTACTGATAATAGATTAAATATGAAAGAAAGTTATGAAGTTTTTGATTATTGCGAATTGATCCATGCAGAAACAGCAGAAGTTCTTGGTAAATATGAGGATGATTTTTATGGTGGAATGCCTGCGTTTACAGTTAATAAGTATGGAAATGGGAAATGTTATTATATAGCAGGAAGAACAGAACTTGATTTTAATAATGATTTTTATGAAAACATTATAAAAGAATTAGGAATTACGAGTGCTATTAATTGTGAACTTCCTAAAGGTGTAACAGCACAATCAAGAATTAAAAATGGAAATGAATATATCTTTGTTATGAATTTTAATGAGGAAGAGAAAAAGATAGATTTAGAAAAATATAAATATGAGGATATGATTTCTAAAGAAAAAACTGATGGGCAGATAGTACTTGATAGATATAGATTAAAAATATTAAAGAAAATAATTAAATAACAGATTAAAAAAACTGCTGTATTTTAAGATTATAATTGTACCGTATTTAGTAGTATTCTTTATAGATAAAATACTAAATATGGTACAATTTAATTTTTATGTGTAATTTTTTAAGATAATTAAATTTCTGTATATTCTGTAACAGCAGGAAAAGATAATTTTACTATAGTGCCTTTTTCAGGTTCACTTGTAATATTAAGTCCATAAGAATCACCATAAATTAGTTTTATTCTATCATTTACATTTTTTATACCAATACTTGTAAAATTATTGTTTTTCTTGTGTGTACTGCTATAGATATTTTTCAAGCTTTCAGAGCTCATTCCAATTCCATTATCGATAATCTCACAAATCAATTCATTATTAATTTTATTTATAAACACATTTATTAGACCATAATCCATATCAGTAAATGCATGGAAGAATGCATTTTCAATAAATGGTTGAAGGATTAATTTTGGAATTATATAATCTTCACATTCAGGCATTATAAAGAAATTTACGGTTATTTTATCACCATAACGAACATGATTTATAAGTACATAGTTTTTTAAATTCTGTATTTCTTCAGAAACTGTTATAATTTCATTTTTGTTGCTTATTGTATTTCTGAGAAGAGAAATAAATGCATCAATTACTTCTGATGATTTCGCTTTATTTTCCTGCCATACAAGCCATTTGATAGAAGATAATGTGTTGTATATAAAGTGAGGATTTATCTGCATTTGAAGAGCAGAAATTTCAGCTTTACGTTTTTCTTTTTGAATCTTCATCTGTTGTTTCACATAACTATTTAATCCATCAAGCATGTAATTGAAAGCACTGGTAAGTTCACGTACTTCAGGACTGCCATGTATAGTTATATGGTTATTGAAATCACCATTTATTATTTTGGGCATTGTTTTTGCAAGTATTAGTAAGGGACGTGTAGTTTTTCGTACAATAAAGAATGCAATAATAATAAATGTGAATGCTATAAATAAACTCAAGCATATTATTGGGAAGGTGTTATAGGCTTCATCAAGCATTTTATTTTTATCTATTATTCCTACAATATTGAAATTATAAGTAGGAAGATATTTGGATAATATTGCAGCATCTGAAGAATTAAATTTTGTATTTATATAATCAGTATTGTTATCTGTAATTTTTTTTGAAATCCTATATAAGTTTAAATCTACAGTTCCCATCTGTTTTTTTAAATTTGAAGATACGATAGTTCCATTATCAGAAATTATACAAATATCATTTCCATTACCTACAAAAGGCATGTAGTAATTTTTTAAATATTCTTGGTTTATGAAGGCGTAGACATATCCATAGATTTCTTTGGTGTATTTATTATGAAGAACTTTTATTGCAACCCATCCTCCTGATGAATTGGTTGTTTTTGTAAAACCACTGCTGTAATATTGATAAAATATCTGATTTTCATTTTCCAATGCTTTTTTTGTTATATCATTATTAAGAAGTTCTTTTGTAGTTAGAAGCATTGTGTCATTATTTTGAACATATCTCTGTTCATTTACTCCTGCAACACAAATTGTTATTCCATTTGAATCCTGTGAAGAAAGATAGTTACCAAGGGTCTTATCTATATTATATAGGGTTTTGAAATACTCCTGAGGAGATAGATGGGGATTTGTAAGAAAGTTTTGAAAATCATAACTTTCAGATACTATATCCATTGCTATAATTATTCTTGAATTTAATTCATTAAAGTTTTCAGAAATCTGACTTAAAACTTTGTAATTTGATTTGCTGAAAGTGTCTGCAATAGCTTTTTTTGAGAGTGAAATTGTTATTGTACTTATTAATACTGAAATTAATGTTATACTTATTAGAATTATTCCTGATACACGCAGAAATAAGGTTGTAGAATCAAAAAAATTTTTAAAATCATTGCGTAGTTTATTTATCATAATAATACCATTCCTTAAAAATAGTGCTGAAAAATTAAATGTTCAGAAGTAAAAGTTAGTTTTTTAAATAAGGTTTTTTCTGTATGAACTAGGAGTAAATCCTGTAAACTTTTTAAATACTTTAGAAAAGTAACTTTGGTCAGAGTATCCAACCAAGGAGCTTACAGAAGAAATAGGCATATCCTGTTTTAAAAATTCACAAGCTTTTTCAATTCTTATCTTATTTAAAAATTCATTGAATCCTTCCTGATTATGTGAACTGAAGTATGATGAAAGATAATAATAATTAAAACTGAATTTTTTTGAAACATCTGTTAAAGTTAATGGTTCAGCATAATTTTTTTGTATATATTGAATTATCTTATTAATCATATGAGAATTAAATGTATTTTCATATTTTGATATTAAGTTTTTAAAAGTATTACAGATTTCTTCACATGCACAAATTAAATCATCAGCGTAGAGTGTCTGATCGATTTTAGTAAAAAAGGTATGTTTCAATGAACTTATTTCAAATGCATCTATTTTTAATGCTTCAAGATTAGAGATGGCATTATAAGTACAGTTTTGAATTATGCTTTTTAATTCCAGTTCAGTTGAACTTTTGTCTGAAATCAAAATAGAAATATGTCTTAAAAGCATATCAAAAGCTTCTGATATATTAAGTGATGACATCAGTTCAGTAAATAATTTGAAGTTAAAGCTTTTTTCATTAATTACTGAGTTACAGGATGTATTAGTAAAAAAACATGAGTTTTTATTAAAGAAATATTGAGAACATAAGAATAGAAAATTATCTTCATACACATTTTTTATGTCTTTAAGCGAATTAAAACATTTACTTAAAACAAGAAAAATATTTGAATATTGTTCGGAAAATTTCTTTGAAAAGTTTTTCAATTCGTATATCAGATGTGAATCGTTTTCATTTTTCGCGTTTATAAGACATAAAACAATTTCGTTGTCTAAAACTATATTTTGATGTATGGCTTTTATCAAATTAGAAGAAAATAGAGTATCTAATTCAGATGTTAATGAAGAAATCATTTTATTACGTTCTTCATAATTTTTAAATAGTTTTTTTGCATTTATACCAAATAAATAAAATTTATCATATGTGAATAAATCATTTAATTCATTAAAATTAATATCTGAATTAAAACCTAGAATTAATCTTTTTAAAACAGTTTCTATATGTTGTGTATTATTTGATGATAGAGTGAAGTTATGGATTCTTTTTGCAGCCTTTTTTAAAGAGCTAAGTAATGAATCAAGTTCCAATGTAGGTTTTAGAAGATAATCTATGGCGCCATTTTGAAAAGATGATTTTACATATTCAAAATCACTATAGCTGCTTAAAATAATTATTGATATGTCTGGATAATTTTTTTGAATATATTTACTTAGTTCTATGCCGTCTATCTGTGGCATTACTATATCAGAAATAATAATGTGAGGCTTTTCGTTTTTTATCATTTCAATAGCTTCTTGTCCATTAGAAGCTTGCCCAATAATTTTAAAGCCTTCTTTTTCCCAATCTGTCATGTATTTTATTCCTTGTCTCATAATAAACTCATCATCAATAATTAAAATTTTACAAAAATCATTCAATTTTCAAGCACCTCATATTCGAAAAATAAAGTAAAAAATATATAGAATATTTTTATAGACATATAAAATTATAAAGCATTTTTAAAAGGTTTTCAAATAATATATTTTAGTAAAAAATAAGTAAAATAAATTGACTTTTTACTAAAAAGAATATAAAATTTATGTATGAAAACTATTACAAAAGGGGTGGGCGTATGTCAATAGTAAAGGAATTGTTTGGAAAAACACATGAAGGAAAAGAAATATATTCTTTTGTTATAAAAAATAATAACAATATGCAGGTAAAAATAATCAATTATGGTGCAACTGTTGTATCAATTATTGTTAAAGATAAAGATGGAAATTTTGATGATGTTGTTTTAGGTTATGACAGTCTTGAAAGATACGAAAAAGGAGATAAATATTACGGGGCAATAGTGGGAAGATGTGCAAACAGAATTGCAGGAGGACAATTTGAAATAAATGGTAAAAAGTACAAATTAAATCTCAATAATGGAAGTAACCATCATCATGGTGGAAATATTGGATTTAATAAAGTTGTTTGGAATGTGGAAAAAATAGATGGTGAGTTGAATAGTATTGAGTTGTCTTATGAAAGTCCAGATAATGAAGAAGGTTATCCAGGAAATCTTAAAGTTAGTGTAAAATATACAGTTACAGAAGATAACTCATTAAAGATAGAATATACAGCTGTAAGCGATAAAGATACAGTTGTAAATCTCACAAATCATTCATATTTTAATCTTGCAGGACATGGTTCAGGAAGGGAATCAGCTTTAAATCACATGGTTAAGATTAATTGCAGCCAATTTACAGTCAATGATAATAACTCAATACCAACAGGAGAAATACGATCTGTAGAAGGAACACCGATGGATTTTAGAAAATTTGTCAGAGTCGGTACAAACATAGATTCTGATTATGAACAGATAGTACTAGGAAATGGCTATGATCATAACTGGGTAATAAAAGATAGAAAAATAGATAAACCAGTTGCAGAGGTAATAGAAGAAAAAAGCGGAAGAAAATTAGAAGTGTTTACTACTATGCCTGGAATGCAGTTCTATAGTGCGAATTTTTTAGATGGAACTAATATTGGAAAAGGAAATGTTTCATATGAAAAAAGGGGGGCTTTATGTTTTGAAACACAATATGCTCCAAATGCTATAAATACACCTGGATTTAGATCAACCCTTCTTAAAGCTGGACAGAAATATGAAGAAAAAACAATATATAAATTTTCAGTTATTTAAATGTATAGACTTAAATTATTGATATAGAATATTTTTGTATAAAAAATTATTATTTTTTATTATGAAATTTTGAAATTAAGAAAATATATATTTTGATAATAAAATTTAAAGAAGAATTAGGAAATCTTGAAAAGATTGAATCTGCATTATTGTTATGAAATATATAGGTAACTTAAAAATATATTAGAAAAGAGGGATTATTTACATGGTAACCAAAGAATTTACACTTGACTGGCTTGAAAATCCAGAGATATTTAGAGTCAATAGAATTGATGCACATTCTGATCACTGGTTTTATGAGAATATGGAACAAATAGAATTAGAAGATAATATGCCTCTTAAACAATGTTTGAATGGTACATGGAGATTTAAATATAGTGAAAATCCAATTTTAAGACCTAAGGATTTTTTTAAAGAAGATTTTGATGTGGATGGATTTGGATATATTAAAGTTCCAGGACATATTCAATTACAGGGATATGATAAATGCCAATATATAAATACAATGTATCCATGGGAAGGCCATGATGAATTAAGACCCCCTCATATTTCAAGAACTTATAATCCAGTGGGAAGCTATGTTAAGTATTTTGAAGTTGAAGAAGAATTGAAAGGCAAACAGACTTTTATCTCATTTCAAGGAGTTGAAACAGCTTTTTATGTATGGTTAAATGGCGAATTTGTTGGATATAGTGAAGATACATTTACACCTTCAGAATTTGATATTACAGAGTATTTAAAGGAAGGTTCAAACAAGCTTGCTGTTGAAGTTTATAAAAGAAGTAGTGCAAGCTGGATTGAAGATCAGGATTTCTGGAGGTTTTCAGGAATATTTAGAGATGTGTATTTATATGCAGTTCCCCAAACTCATATAAATGATATATTTGTGAAAACAGAATTGAGTAATGATTATAAGAATGCTGAATTAAATGCGGAGTTAAAGATTACAGGTGAAATTAAAGGATGTTTAGAAGCTTATTTAGAAGATGAAGATGGAGGCAGAATAACACAATCAGTAAAAATACCTGTATCAGAAAATTCAAGGTTATCATTAAAAGTTAATCATGTTAAGCTTTGGAGTGCAGAAGAACCTAATTTATATACTTTAAATATTTTAGTAAAGGATGCAGAAGGAAATCTGGTTGAAGTTGTTCCACAAAAAGTAGGATTCAGACATTTTGAACTTATTGATAAAATCATGAAACTTAACGGAAAGAGAATTGTATTTAAAGGAGTAAATCGTCATGAATTCAGTGCAAGACGTGGACGTTCAATAACAAAAGAAGACATGCTCTATGATATAAAATTTATGAAGAGACATAATATAAATGCAGTAAGAACTTCTCATTATCCAAATCAAAGTTTATGGTACAGACTTTGTGATAAATATGGGATTTATCTTATTGATGAAACCAATCTTGAAAGTCATGGATCATGGCAGAAGATGGGGAAGTGTTCACCTGAATGGAATGTTCCAGGGAACCTTCCAGAGTGGCAGGAATGTGTTTTAGATAGAGCAAAATCAATGCTTGAACGTGATAAAAATCATCCTTCAGTACTTATATGGTCTTGTGGAAACGAATCTTATGCAGGTGAAGATATTTTCCAAATGTCAGAATATTTCAGAAAAAAAGATCCATCTCGTATTGTTCATTATGAAGGTGTTTTCTGGAATAGGGAATATGATAAGATAAGTGATATGGAAAGTAGAATGTATGCAAAGGCAGCAGAAATTGAAGAATATTTAAATAATAATCCACAAAAACCATACATAAGCTGTGAATATATGCATGCTATGGGGAATTCTTGTGGAGGATTAAAAAAATATATAGAACTTGAAGATAAATATCAAATGTATCAAGGAGGATTTATATGGGATTATGGTGATCAGGCTCTTTATAGAGTAGATCCAGATGGAAAAGAAGTTTTAGCATATGGCGGCGACTTTACAGACAGACCAAGTGATTATAATTTTTCTGGAAATGGATTGATATTTGCAGATAGAACAGAATCACCTAAAGCTCAAGAAGTTAAACATTTATATCAGAACATAAAATTAATACTTGATTCAAAAGGTGTTTTGATTAAAAATGAAAATCTTTTTATATGTACTGATAAATATGATTTAAAATTTACGGTGGAAAAAGAAGATAAGCTGTTACAGTGTGGAGACATCGATGTTTCAGTATCTGCTGGAGAAGAAAAATATGTTGAGCTTCCTTTAGATGATTATAGTAACGAAAAGGAAGTTATAGTGACTGTTTCTGCATTATTAAAACATGATGAATTATGGGCAGAAGCAGGCTATGAAGTGGCTTTTGGTCAAACTGTTTTAAAAGGAAATGTTAAAGAAGATAAATTAAAAAAATCTCATTTTAAAATTGTACATGGAGATGTAAATATAGGTATTCATGGAGCAGACTTTAAAGTTATATTTTCTAAGCAAGAAGGTGGAATAGTATCTTTAAGATATGGTGGAAAGGAATTTATAACAAGAGTTCCTAAAACTTATTACTGGAGAGCTACTACTGATAATGACAGAGGAAATGGACATGAATTTAGATGTATACAATGGATGGGAGCTACAATAGGACAAAAGCTTTGTGATTTTTCAATGAACGAAAAAGATGATTCAATAACTATAAAGTACACTTATAAGCTTCCGACAATTCCATCTACAAAAGTTGATATTACTTATATTATTGAAGAGGATGGAATTATTGAGGTAAAGGTATTTTATCATGGAGTGAAGGGATTGCCAGAGCTTCCTGTATTGGGAATGAATTTTAGATTATTGAAAGAATTTAATTCATTTAAGTGGTATGGAAAAGGAAAGGAAGAAAACTATATTGATAGATGTGAAGGTGCAAAATTAGGTGTATTTAGCAGTACTCCAATGAAGAATCTATCTAAGTATCTAGTTCCTCAAGAATGTGGAAACAGAACAGATACAAGATGGCTTGAAGTTAAAAATAAATATGGAAATGGATTAATATTTTCATATGATAAGGTTCCATTTGAATTTAGTGTTTTACCTTATAATTGTATGGAACTTGAAAATGCACTTCATCAAGAAGAACTTCCACCAATTACATTTACTAATGTCAATATAATTGGAAAACAAATGGGTGTTGGAGGAGATGATAGCTGGGGTGCGCCTGTATTAGAAGAATACTGTATAGATTCAAGCAATGATATTGAATACTCATTTAAAATTTCAGGTATAAAATAAAATTTAAAAAATTTAGGAAAAGGCTGTTGCATAAAAAGGAAAGTTTGTTCAGTAGTGATTTTAGAGATTAACTGTTGAACATATAAACTCGGTTTTGTGCAGCAGTCTATTATTTTGGTATAATTATTTTAAAAAATTAAAGGAATGGGCGGCTATAATTTTAAAGTGAGATGTTATTAGTAAAAAGGGTGAAATAAGTTTGAATATTAAAAGTAATTTGAAAAAGATAGTATGTTCAGTGCTTGCATTAATAAATATATTATTTAATTTGAAAGGATGTTCAGTAGTATCCAATATTTCTATATTTAAAGAAAAATCATTGGAAATTACATTTATGAATATAGGAAAAGCAGACTGCATATTGATAACAGCAGGAGACAAAGCAATTTTAATAGATACAGGCTTGAACAGTACAAAAGATAATGTTGTTTCAGAATTAAGAAAAAAAGGAGTTTGTGATTTAGAATGCCTTATTCTTACACATATGGATAAAGATCATATTGGAGGGGCTCCATCTATATTAAATAATTTCAATGTTAAGAAAGTTGTTCAGGCAGATTATAAAAAAGATAGCAAGCAGTATGATAAATATGTTGAGTCTTTAGCATCAAATGATATAACACCAGTTTTGCTTCATGAAGAAATTAGTGTAGATCTAAAGGATGTAAAAATAAATATATATCCAGCTTTGAAAAAAGAATATTCAAAATCTAATGACTATTCTATAATTACAGAAGTGCTTTATGGCAAGTACAGTTTTCTATTTATGGGAGATGCAGAAGAAGAACGTCTTTTAGAATTTATGAATATGAATAATAAGGATTATGATGTTGTAAAAATTCCACATCATGGGAGAGAAAGTTCAGTAAGTGAGGAATTTATAGGTTCTATAAAACCATCATATGCAGTAATAACATGTTCAGAGGAAGATAGTCCTGACGATTCTATAATGGAAATCTTAGAGAAATATGATGTAAAAACTTTTTTAACATCAAATGGGGATGTTGTAATGACATGTGATGGAAATAATATTAATATTGTTCAATAAAAACGTCAAGAATATAAAAAACCTAAATATATTTCAAAAAATTGAAAATAAATATTTATATGTGGATATTTCATAATCATAATTTTATATAATTTGGTTTAAGATATAGTGCCCATATTAATTTAACATATACTATATGTTGAGTTAGATTTTGTACTTATGCCAATATGAAAAGTCCTCATATATTAAACTTTACTCAATTTGAAGAATATCTTAAAATTTATTATGTGTAAAATGTACTAAAGAAAAAAGAGGTGGAATTATGAAACGATTTTTAAGGGAAAAGGTTCTGAAAGCAGCAGATACGCTTGAAACTATAATTGGAATACTTCTTACTATAATAATTGGTATATTAGTAATATACTTAATTGGAGATATGAAATCTGTAGTTGGAATTAATTCGGGAATAGAATCTTTTAATGATTATCTTGCATTAGCTTTTAATCTTGTAATAGGGATAGAGTTCATAAAAATGCTTTGTAAACATACTCCTGAAACTGTAATAGAAGTACTGCTATTTGCAATTGCAAGGAAGCTAATAGTTGAGCATACATCAACAATTGAAAATTTGATTGGTATAATATCTATAGGAATATTATTTGCTACAAGAAAATATCTATTCTATAATTTTGATGAAGTGGATAAAACTATCTACCGAGGAAATGAGAGAATAAAAAGAATAAATTTACTAGAACATATAGATATACCGTATGAAGATAAAGAAGATACATTAGAAGATGTTATTTTAAAACAGATAGAAGAAAGAAATCTAGAGCTTGGAACAGGATTATGTATTTATTATCCAGGATTTGCATTAAGAGTAGCAAAGGTGAAAAATCATGTTATTACAAGAGTTGAAGTTATACGTTCTATAAAAAAGAAGTAATATGAAGATTTTATTTTTGAAAATTCTTACTACTAATATGCAAAGATTAATAAGTATACAGTTTTTATTTATTGATGTATAATATGCAATTAATGTGAAAAATATTCTGTAAAAATACTCAAACTGATACAGGATGTTTTTATTATTAAAGATATTAATTTTTGAAAATTTAAACTGTAGTAAGACGAACAAGGGGGCTTATATATGGAAAAAGACCGAAGTACAAAAGGACTGATAGTTTCTGCGGCATGGGAACTCTTTTATAAAAAAGGATATGATAATACTACAGTAGATGAAATAATAGAACGTTCTCATACTTCAAAAGGGGCATTTTATCACTATTTTAAAGGAAAAGATTCGCTTTTAAGTTCTCTTTCATATTTATTTGATGAAAAATATGAAATGTTAATAAAACAGATAGATGAGAATATGAATAGTTTTGATAAATTAATTTATCTAAATAGGGAATTGTTTAAAATGATAGATGAAAGTGTATCTATGGAACTTCTAGCATCATTGTATTCATCACAACTCATAACTAATGGAGAAAAACATCTTCTTGATGAAAATCGTGTTTATTATAGACTTTTAAAGAAAATTATATGTGAGGGGCAGGAAAGAGGAGAAATAAAAAATGACATATCTAGTGATGAAATTATGAAAGTATATGCATTGTGTGAAAGAGGACTCATATATGACTGGTGCATGAATAAAGGAACATATTCTCTTAGCGTTTATAGTTCTAAGATGATGCCAATGTTTTTGAAAGAATATAGAGTATAAAATTTATTCAGTATAAAAGTATAGCTATCTAATTTGAGGTTTGACAATAAAATTATATAGTAGTAATATTATGTTAAGCAAAGAAGTCAATTAAGAGTTTCTTTGCTTTTTTTGATGCAAAGGAAAATATTTTTACATTATTTATAACTTATGATAAACAATTATAATTTAAAACCTTTAGGGTGGTGATATCATGAAGAAAGAGGTTATTTTTCAATTAAATTCATTATATAGAGATGATTTCAGAGTTACTGGATATAAATTTGGAAAAGGACATAAAACAGCATGCATAGTTGGTGCTATGAGAGGAAATGAGGTACAGCAGCTGTATACGTGTTCACAGCTAATAAGTGAATTGGAAATATTAGAGAAGAGAGGTTATATAGCAAAAAATAATGAAATATTAGTAATCCCATGTGTGAACAATTATGCGATGAATATAGGAAAACGCTTTTGGACATCTGATAACAGGGATATAAATAGAATGTTTTCAAAAAATGAATCTCCATGCACAGCCAAAATAATAGCACAGAATGTATTTGAAAATATAAAGGAATATAGTTATGGAATACAATTTGCAAGTTTTTATATGAAAGGTACATTTATTCCTCATGTAAGAATGATGAAAACAGGACACGAAAGTCCTAATTTGGCAAATTTATTTGGATTAAAATATGTACTCATAAGAGAACCGAATTCATTTGAAACATCAACCTTAAACTATAATTGGCAGATGCTGAACACCAATGCTTTTTCAATTTATACTAATGCTACAGAACACATAGATGAGAAATCAGCCCAACATGCAGTTGTTGCAGTATTAAGATTTTTAACCAGGATTGGAATTGTAAAATATAACTGTCATAATGGGTATATAGCAAGTTTAATAAATGAAGAAGATTTGAATAATGTAGTATCTCATACAAGTGGCATATATAGGAGATTAAAAAATCCGGGAGATGAAGTTGAAAAGGGAGAATTGCTTGCAGAAATATTAGATCCTTATGAAGGAAATGTGATTTCAAAAATAATTTCACCAATAGATGGTGTTATTTTCTTTGCTCATGTTTCACCACTAATAATGGAAAATATTGTAGCGTATAAAATAATAGAAAGAATTTATGAATAAATTATATTAATGTACATAAAATAACAATATTATTGACATGAAGTAAAACTATTGATATTATATAAAGCATACTAAAGAGATAGGAATTATTAGCGAAAGAGGAGATAATAATGAACAGTACATTTTTTTCTGATTTTATTATGATAACCAGCTTTATGCCAGTACTATTTATAGTGCTGATGATAGGATTGTTTTTCATAATAAGACAGATGGAGAAGAAAAAAGTTAATTTTTCTAAACGTATGATAACTGCTACAATACTAGGTCTTGTTTTAGGAATAGTAATACAGATTGCAGCTGGTTTTCCGCAAGATATTGAGTCTGTAGTATGGATAAATGAAACTGTAAAATGGTACAGTTTGGTTGGCTCAGGATTTATGGATTTATTAAAAATGCTTGTTGTTCCTTTAATATTTTTGTCCATAATAAGAGTAATCATAAACATGAAAGCTGATCAGAATCTTGGAAAGCTGACATCAAGGACTTTATTGATACTTTTAAGTACAACTGCAATGTCGGCGATAGTAGGAATAATTATTGGAAATTTATTTAAACTTGGAGTTGGTGAAGTAGTTGTAGAGACTCAAAGTGAAATGAAAGAAATAGCGTCTATAGTTGATACACTTAGAGGTCTTATACCATCAAATCCTGTAAAAGCAATGGCTGAGGCTAATGTTGTTGGAGTTGTAATATTTGCTGGTTTTATAGGTATTGCTATAAAGAGGCTTACTAAGAAGTATTATGATGTTGTAAAGCCTGCAATAGATTTAGTTGAAGCTGGATATAAAATAATAACCAGCGTAGCAATGACAATTATAAAATTTATGCCTTATGCTGTTATAGCGCTTCTTGCAAATACAATAGCAAGCAGAGGTGTAAGTGCTATAATAGGAGTGACTAAATTTATAATAGCTATATATGTTAGTGTTGCCATAGTTTTTGTTCTGCATATGATAATAATAGCTTTAAATGGACTTAATCCATTTAAATATGTGAAAAATGTATCAGAACCATTAATACTTGCATTTACATCCCGTTCGAGTCTTGGAACACTTCCTGTAACAATTGAAGCTTTAACAGAAAAAGCGGGAATTGATAATGGAATTTCAAGTTTTGTAGGAAGTCTTGGATCTAATATGGGGATGAATGGATGTGCAGCAATATATCCAGCACTGATGGCAGTAACATTGGCAAACATGTCAGGGACTCCTATGGATTTAAGTTTCTATGGAATGCTGCTGGTTATAATTATAATAAGTTCCCTTGGAATAGCAGGTCTTCCTGGAACAGCAACAATGGCTGTTTCAGTAGTTATATCAGGAATGGGAATGGGTGCATATTTCCCTCTTCTTGGAGGAATTATAGCAATAGATCCTATTATAGATATGGGAAGAACAATGATAAATGTAAATGGAACTATGGTAACTGCGGTGAGTGTTGCAAAAAAATTCCAAAGTATAGATGAAAAAATATATAATAATTAAAATTAAGTACTCAGCTTTTGCTGAGTACTTATTTATTGTGTAAAAATATGTTATTATGAAATAAGAAAACAATTTCTATACAGATATTGTTAATATTAAAAATAATCATGGGGGGATATAGAATGAAAGAAATATTAAAAAAGACAATTGTAATTATGGCTGCTTTTTGTACATTATTTACAATAGTGCCAGCTGTAGATATTGATTGTTTTACTAATGAAGCATATGCGAAAAGTTCAAGTGGCCAGCTTACCAGGTTGAAACTGAAAAAATCAAGTGGAGGAAGCATACAATTATACGATGATGATGATTATAAGAAAAAAAATGAAGTAGATGATGATGAAGTTCAACCTGACACAAGATATTATGCAAAGACAACTTCATCAAAAATAAAGATAGATGTTGATGGTGTTGATGATGACTATGTAAGACTTTTTGTAAGTGAAAAAAGTTCACAGAAGGGTGTAAAAGTTGGAAAGACAGCAAGTTTATCATCTGGAACAAATAAAATTACAGTAAGGGTATATAATTCAGATCCAGGATCATCAGTAAAGTATAAAGATGATGATGATGTAAGTGAAGAATATACTATAAGATTAAAATATACTGGTAATGATGACGATGATGACGACGATGATTATGATGATGTTTATTTAAAAAGCATCACATTAAGTGATGGAGAAATAGATTTTTCTAAAAGAACATCTAAATACGATGTGTATGTCAATAATTCAGTCGATGAAATAAGAATAAAAGCAAAACCAGACGACGATGATTATACAGTTACAATTGATGGTTCAGAAGTTGATGAAGATGATGAGTATAAGAGAAAAGTTTCATTAAATAAAGGAAAAAATACTATTGAAATTGAAGTAGAAGATGAAGATGCGGATGAAGATAGAACTTACACATTATATATTTACAGAGGAGATTATAATAATACAAGCAGTAATATAAATATAAATAATGGAAGCAGTCAATACAATCCTGTCACATCAAGTCCTGTTATTTCAACACAGCCTAATTATCAGCCTACAAATTCAAAGGTAAATCAATGGGTAACTGTTAATGGAAAATGGCAGTATTTTGATTCATTGGGTAAACCAGTTACAAGCAAATGGTTTTTAGATAGTAATGGGAAATATTATTATCTTGGTGCTGATGGTAATATGGCCACAGGATGGATATATTTAAGTGGAAAGTGGTATCTTCTTGATGGAAGTGGAGCCATGCTTAAAGGATGGCAGTATTCAAATGGAAAATGGTATTATTTAAATCCAGCTAATGGAGAAATGGTTACAAATTCATATGTTGGTTCATATAAAGTTGATTCAACAGGTGCTTTAGTGAGATAATTATAAATCTATTTTGCTATGAATTCTTGTGATATATGGTATCTAAATACATTGTAATTTCCATGAAGGGAAAGTCAATTTTTCATATTAATGTATATTAAGAAAAATTTAAGAAGAATTTATTGTTTTAATTAACATATAAATTCAAATATACTATATAATAGAATTGTACACAGAAAATAGAAGTAAGTGTATAAAATATTTATTATTTTGGGAGTGATTAGAATGAAGTTAAAAAGGACATTAGCTCTAATTATGGGAGCTGCATTAAGCGTTACAAGTTTAGCAGGATGTAGTCAAACTACATTAAATTATGCTGATGAACTTGCAAAAACACAAAAATGGGAAGCAATATCATCAGAAGTTAATGGAAAGGTATCAATTGATACAGCATTAGCTAAAGGAGATATAAGCTTTACATCAACAGGATATTCAGAAGGAAATAAAGGATATGCAAAAGTAGATTTTAAAGCAGATGATGCAATTAATTTAAAAATACCTTCAATTGAAGTATATGTTGATTCTGATACAGCGTATATAAATAAAAGCTATTATGAAGGTATATACACATTAAATGGACAAGAAGTTCCTCAAGGCTTAAAAGATATAAAGGCAGATTATATTGCTATGGATTCAGGAGCTGATGCTGAACAATTAAAAGCATTAACAGGCGGAAGCGAATCATTAATAAACTTAGGAAAACTTGTTTTTGGAGATAGTGATATAGATTTACCATATACTCAAAATGGAAGAGAATATACTATTAATCTTAACAGTGATGAAGCTGTAGATTTAGGAGTAAAAGGAATAAAGGCTGCTGCTAGCAATCTTGAAAATATAAATAAGACATTTAATCTTGGATTAACATCAGAAGATATGTCAGAAATTAAGAATGCCGTTGCAGATTCATCATTTGATGCTACAATTGCAAATATAAAAGAAAGT
>NZ_CAKVKB010000025.1 GCF_934754915.1 uncultured Clostridium sp. | reverse complement strand
AACAAAAATATCAGATATTACATGTATTCATGTCTATATTCTAACTAATAATGTACAATTGACAATGAAAAATTGACTCTTCTTTAGATTTCTTTGATATTTTTTACATATATGATATAAATATTTGATGTAGCTTTAATATGACAATATATTGTGATATTAAATAATCTCTCAATCAAAAAATATAAAATCTTAATAGAAATAATACTGTAGATTAAAATAAGAGTTGATAATATTAAATTTAAATGTTTTAATTATAAAAAACACTTTAGGAGATTTTTATGAATAATAATTTAAACGAATGCATTTTAGATAAATTAACAAAAACCTGCCGTTGTAAAGCTATAAATAGAGCAAAAATTAAAGAAGCTATAAAAAATGGAGCTTCTACTTTTGAGGAAATAAAAAAAATTACTGGTGCTGGAACGGGCTCTTGCAAAGGTACAAATTGTTCTCATATTATTAATCAACTTATTAAAAATTATAATGAAACAGAAAAATAGGAGCAGAAAAATCTGTCTCCTATTTTTATTTATATATTTTTTATTATTCCATCTTTGTATTCTGGCACATTGTTAAAAATGCTTTTTTCTATACAATATTCAATATCATTATCTAATTTTAATGATTTCATAACTGAATAATGCGTAGCTTCCTTAACATAGCTTATAATATCTTTATTGCTTTCATAAATCATATTTGCAGTTTTAGATATATCAGTAAGGTCTATATTATTCTCTTTCTTAAGCATTTCATTTATTATATATCCTGAACAGATGTAATCATCCATAGAAAAGTTTCCGTTAGTTCCTGCATTTATGATTACTACATCTTTATTTATTTCTAAAAGCTTCTCAGCAACTGCTTTTGCATTAATCATAGCCGCAATTATGACTCTATCGGCATTATTTGATTTTGTTAATGTTCTTGTTCCATTAGTAGTAGTCATCAATACACTTTTTCCTTCAACTACATCTCTTGTATATTCTAATGGTGAATTAGACAAATCAAATCCTTCTATCTTTACCGCTCTTCTTTCTCCACCTAAAATATACTCTTCTCTATTTAATTTTCCCGCCATTTCTAAAGTTTCATCTATTGTTAAAAATGGAATTACTTCTTTGCATCCATTATTAAGAGCTGTTACTATTACAGATGTTGCTCTAAACATATCAATAACTACTGCTATTTTATTTTCAAGTTTGCTATCAATTATATCATCTGCTGATATTATTATATCTATTTTCATTTTTGCAATCACCTCATCTTCTTTACAATTACATGATAAATGCTATCTTTCCTTATAGTTTTTTCCCTGCCATAAATCATTATCTTCAAAAGCTTTATCTATGGCATTTAAAACCTCCCACTTTTTCAAACTCCACATAGGACCTATTAATTCATTTCGTGGTGCATCCCCAGTAAGTCTATGTACAACCATTTCCTGTGGAAGCATAGATACACTTTTAGTAATTATATCTATATAATCTTCTTGTGATAAAAATTTAAGATTGCCACTTTCATAATCTTTTACAAGTGTTGTATTTTTCATTAAATGAAGAAGATGCATTTTTATACCCATTGCCCCACTATGTGCTATATGATCTACAGTATTGAACATATCCTCTTTTGTTTCTCCAGGAAGACCAAATATAGCATGAACTACAGTATCTATATTTCTTGATTTTAATTTTTTCATAGCTTCATCAAAAACTTCAAGTGTATATCCTCTGTTAAATTTTTTAGCTGTTTCATCATTTGAAGTCTGCAAACCAAGTTCTACCCATACATATAGTTTTTTACTTATTTCTTCAATCAAATCTAAAACATCATCACCTAAGCAGTCTGGTCTTGTAGCTATGGCTAAACCTACAACTCCTTCTTTTTTAATTGCTTCTTCATATTTTTCTTTTAATTCATCAACTGGTGCATATGTATTTGTATAAGCTTGAAAATATGCAATATATTTTCCACTCTTCCACTTATGTGCCATCATTTCTTTTACATCATCAAATTGTTCAGATATGGATAAAACTCTATCTCCAGCAAAATCCCCTGAACCTCTTGCACTACAAAATGTACATCCTCCCCTACTTACCTTTCCATCTCTGTTAGGGCAGGAAAATCCTCCATCTAATGATATCTTAAATACTTTTTCACCGAATTTATTTCTCAAAAAATAGTTTAAACTATTATATCTTTTTCCATTCCATGATTTTTTCATATTTCCTCCCATCTCAGTATATACTGAGAATTTACAATTACATATAATTTCAAATTACCTTCTTTAACTTTACATTGTCTTAATAATTTTATTTAGCATATCTGTTTACTAATGACAGAATGAATTCTTCTATTTCATCAATATTGTTAACTTCAATTGTCATTGATGGATTGTCACAACAATTATCTATTAAATTTAAAATACTTTCAATATTTATATTTCCGTTCTTTAATCCTGAATGAGTATCGCTTAGTCCATTATTATTATGTAAATGAACATGGCCAATTCTCTTGCCAAGTTTCAAAATCCAGTTTTCCAAATCCTCATCACCATAACAATTCACATGTCCTATATCTAAACATACTGAAAAATTATTCTGATTTACTCCATCAATAATTTCAATTAAATGTGATGGATCTTTATCATAGACATTTTCTATATGTACTTTTATATCATCATCTTTTTGCTCAAAAAACTCATTCCAAAAACTTATTGAATTATTGATATATGCTTCCTTAAAATATATATTATCTAAATAGCAGCTATGAAATACTATTCTATCTCCATTTAAAATCTTAGCTATATTATATGCTTCATTATAACGAAGTAATGTAACCTTTTTAATAAGACTGTCAAAACTGGCAGGATTTAAATCTAAAAAAGGTCCATGAATAGATATAGGTCTATTCTCTATAAAGTCTTTCATTCTTACCATATAATCTTCTACAGCTTTATCTCCCTTATCTAATACATCTCCAATTCCAAATTCAATAATTTCAATTCCAATATTATTATCATTTAATACGGAAATAATCTTATTATCTTCAAAGAGCTGTGAAACATATAGTTTTTTATTCATCTCAATTTCATTCCTTTATTCATTTTATTACTAATTATACACAAATAAAAGTTCATATTATACCGTAATTACATAATGCTCTTTAGTAAATATTAAGAGATATATTTTTCATAAGTCATGATTTATTTATTAGAAATCTCTTTAGTTTGTGATATACTCTAATATTTATAGAATAATTCAAAAGTAACTTTTATATATTATTAACAAGAACAATTTGGGGAGAGAATTTTATTGAAGGATAATTTAAAACTAATTTTTCAGGTTTCTACAGTATTTATAGGAACTATCGTTGGTGCTGGACTGGCTTCTGGAAAAGAAATAACCCAGTTTTTCACTCAGTATGGAATAAAAAGCTTTATTGGTATTATCGGATGCGGTATTCTTTATATAATTATAGGTTCTATAATCTCTAAAATAAGTATTCATCATGAACTGAACTCTTATAGTGATGTTATAAATCTGATAAGTCCTAACTTAATTGGCAAATTAACAGGATTTATTACTACTCTTTTTTTAATATCAAGTGCCTCTATAATTCTTGCTGGAAGCGGTGCTCTTATTCAGCAGTTTTTTGGTATTCCAAAAATTATTGGTTCCTTAATAATGATTTGTATTTCATTATTCTTTTTACTTAGAGGTACTGATGGATTAATTGAAGTAAATTCATTTATTGTACCAGGTCTTATTACTACTATTACAATAATAACTATACTTTACTTCAGTTTTTCACCAGATACAGTTTCAATGGATAATGTACTCAGTTTTAACCCTAAAAGAAGTGGAATTTTTCTTTCTACTCTGCTTTATGCAGGATATAATACATTATCTGCTTCTGGTGTAATAGTTCCACTAAGCAATCAAATAAGGAAAACCAGAATAATGATTATTGGTATTATAGCCGGTGTAGCAGGACTTACTATTTTATGTTCTATGATAAATCTTCTATTAACAGTAAATCAGCCTTATATATATAATTATGAAATTCCTTTACTCTTTGTTGCAAATCGTTTTGGAAATATAATTCAGGCTATTTTATTAATAATTATCTGGCTTGAAATGTTTTCTACTGAAGTTTCAGATGTCTATTCTATAAGCAAAACATTAGAGCAGAGTTTTAACGTAGAATTTAAGAAAATTATCTTTGTAGTAATTGCAGTTGCGTTCATAATATCTCAGTTCGGCTTTGGAAATCTAATAACTAAACTTTATCCTCTCTTTGGATTATTAAGCTTATTATTTATTTCTCAATGCCTATTATATTATTGGAAAAATAAAAAACATTTTTAAAATAAACTTATTTGTATTTAATATGCTATACTTTTATTTGAAAATATTTGTATTCATTACAATAAAATTTTAAAGTAAATATTACAGATAATTTTTTAGAAATTAACTTAAGGATTGAAATGTATGAACTCTTTAGATATGTTAAATGAATGTACTCTCTGCATTAGAAACTGCAGAGTTAATAGAAATGATAATAAAATAGGATTTTGCAGGGCTTCTGACAAAGTCATGATTGCAAAGGCTTCCCTTCATCTTTGGGAAGAACCTCCAATATCAATGGGAAAAGGTTCAGGAACTGTTTTCTTTTCTCATTGTAATTTCAGATGTGTATTCTGTCAAAATTATAATATAAGTCAGGATAATAATATAAAAAATGATAACTGTGCTTCATCTGTAATAGGAAAAGAAATTTCCATAGAACGATTATCAGAAATATTCTTAGAACTACAAGAGAAAGGTGCTAATAATATAAATCTTGTTACACCCACACACTATGTTCCACAAATAATTAAAGCTATCGACATTGCTAAAAGTAAAGGTCTTGTTCTCCCTATACTTTATAATACAAACAGTTATGATTCTATTGAAACAATTAAAGCATTAGATGGTTATATAGATGTGTATCTTCCTGATTTCAAATATTTTAATGATAAATATTCTCTTAAATATTCTAGTGCCCAAAATTACGCTCAAAATGCTGTTAAAGTAATTGATGAAATGGTTAGACAAACAGGATCACCAAAATTTGATGAAAAAGGACGTATAATAAAAGGAGTCATTGTACGACATTTAATGCTTCCTGGATTACTATTTGATTCAAAAAAAATTATTGATCTTTTATTTGAAAGATATGGAAATAATATTTTTATAAGTATTATGAATCAATATGTGCCTATGTTTGATGCCTATAAGTATCCTGAAATAAATAAACATCTAAATCCAAAACATTACGAATCTTTAATAAATTATGCAGCAGAACTTGGTATCACTAATGGATTTATTCAAGAAGAAGGTTCTGATACAGATTCATACATACCTGATTTTAACCTAGAAGGAGTCTAAACTGACTCCTTTTAAAAAATTAATAATAAAACTTAGGAATTTCCCTTCTATCACCCATATTAGGCATTACAGGTGGTACAAATAGATTATTGCCTCCTCTCAGTTCAGCAATTTTACTTACACCAACATATATATCTGATATTTTATACCAAGTTGCATAATCAACTATACCAGTTTGAGGCAAAGAAAATACCCCTTGAAAAACTTTAACAGCCTCCGCCATTTTTTCTCCATACACCCCATCTACTGCAAGCTTAGGTATTAATGGATAATTCCTTGCAATTCTATTCAGCTGTTCCTGTATAGTACTTACAGCTTCTCCAAAAGACCCTACAGTCAAATCGTATCCTGGATATGATTCAGGTATTCCTTCAACCTTATCTGCTGTAACAAGTTCAATATCGTTTCCATAATAATATTGAAGTATTTCATATGGAAGTTTTCCTTGATCTCCTAAATATTTACTTCCCCACTGACTTAACCATTGTGGACATGTGACACTCTTCCCATCACAGTATTGAGTTAAAAGCGGCTGCTTTCTTCCCTGCCTTCTTATATATGTGGAAAAAATATCATCTACTATTGCACTTATGCTATCATATATATTTCTTCCATAATTAAATGCATGATCATATGCAGTAGAACTTGTAATCTGAAAATTCTTTCCTTTTGATCTATACCATTCAGTATATATTCTATTGAGGGTAAATGATACTATACAGAATATATTTGCTCTAATTGTAGTTTCAGGCCATGTAGAGTATATTTCACATGATGCTACATTTTTAATGTAATCCTTAAATTTTACTTTATAATTAGGTGCAGAAGAATCGTTAGGACTGCCTTGATGAACTATAATAAATTCTGGAACTACTGGTTGTGGTAGAACAACACCTGATGTTGGTGGAGGCAAAGGTTTTTCATCAGATTCAGGTATCTTAGGTGGAAAATCTCCATTTAAAGTGTTAGGCTGTATGTTAATTACCTGGTATCGTGTACTTCTATTTGTATTTCTACTTAGATTACAAACCTGATAAGCAACTTGTCTTGGTAACACCTGACATCCATTTATTATTATTGGATTAAATCCATCCCTTTCTACAGTAATATCATATAGACTATAAGGAACCTTATCACTATTTTCATTTAAAGAATATTCTAAAGGAGGTGCATCTAATTCAATTTCTTCTGTTAATCCTATTGAATCTGTAATTAAAGTTATTGTTTTTTCAGTTGCGTATTCTCCTCTTCCATTAATCACTATCTTACATCTATCTATTGGAATATAACTATTTCCTATAAAACATTGCACTTTTAATCTACCAGTATCAGCCATAAAATTCTCCTAAAAATTAATACTTAGACATTATATGAATCTCTCACTAAATTTGTTACAACTATTTTACTTGGGAAGTCTTATAAACAAATTTCTCACTCTATATTCTTTATATTTACCTTTTACACTCTTTCTTGCTTCATTAAATTCAACATATCTATTTCCTTTTAATAAATTTGATTTTCTCATATTTCTAAACGAATTAAAAACGTTCTGAATATCAAGCATTCCATATCCCCATTCTTTATTAGGATACACATCACCCTGACGCATTTTTGCTCCGCTTATTATATACGTAGTCAATGTTAACAAAGTTACTCCCGGATCATTTTTTTCTGTAATTGCCCATTGCAATATAAGTGCACAACATCCAGCAAGCACTGATGAAGCCACTGATGAGCCAGATGCAACAGTCGTTCCTCCTCCTGGTTTTATTACAGTTGCATTTACACCTCCAGCTGCAATATCAGGTTTTATCCTGCCATCTCTTGCATATCCTAGTCCTGATGTTGATACTGTTGTATTTAAATCCTGATTATAATGTGCTGATGAAATCAGTCCTAATCCTGTTGATGGTATAGTTAATGTAGTTGATTGAATAGGATTTATAAATCTCGTATCCTTGTCTAAAAGTTCCCTTTGAGGCAGCCAGGACCAGTACTTTCCTTCAATGATTCTTTCTCCATACAATCTTATTTTCCATATTCCTTCTCTTATATCCCTAAATTTTAATACAGCTACTTCTTCTCCTGTTTCTATAAATGGATCTAAATAATAAATACTTACTACCGTACCCTCGTATGTAAATTTATAATCCTTTATCTTTCTTAGCTTCACATCTACTTTTTCTAAAACCTCTCCTGACGGTGATACTATTCCTATTGATACTTTATCAGGCTTTGAAAAATAAATATTAAAATTTAGGAATTTTTGATTTTTTCCTACTTTAACCTCTATATAATTATCATCATTTTTATCTTGAATTCTTCCCTCAATATGGGTTTGTGTATCACCTTGGTTGCCTGTTCCTGTAACTGGTATAACTCCACTCTTTCTGCTTTGGACTTCAAAATACTTTTCCATAGCTCCAGATCCAGAATGTGCTCCAGTATTAGTACCTAATGGAAAGTACATTACCATAGGTAGTTTTAATTCAGATTCTATTAAAGATAAATATCTCAAAGCCAATATCATCATCGGTTCTCCATATACATATCTTGTTCCACTTTCAACTCCTGAATAATTTAAAGATGCACCTTCTAATTCCTTTAATTTTATTATCACAAATTTACAATTAGGTGCTGCACCTCTTAAATCAGGATTTCTTCCTCTTCCTCCAATTATTCCTGCTGTCATTGTTCCATGTCCATTTTCATCTTTGCTTGGAACAATTGTATATGGATCTCCACCATTTTTATATAATTTTATAGCCTGATTAATTTGTTCTTCAGTATACTGTGTTCCAAATATCCTCTCTCCATTAATTGTTTGAATTTCGCCTTCTATAGTCTGATCAAGTATCCTTACAATCCTTGTTGTATCATCTTCAAGCATAAATTCTTCATTTAGATAATCTATTCCAGTATCCAATATTGCCACCAAAACTTCTGTACCATCTAATCTTAAATAAGGATTATCCTGAAATAATGGTGCACCACTTGCTTCTATAGGAGATAAAGCTGTAAGAGTATATACTGGGGGATTATAATATATTACAGTTTCTTTAATATATTTCTTTAATCTATCTAAATATCTTATTGGCACATTTACAATTGCATTAAATTCAGATATTGGTATTGCTGAAGTATTAGGAATCTTATCAATTTCATCTATTTCCTGCTTATTAGAAATTTCAATTATAAAACTTATACTTTCATCCTTATTAATATCATATTTCCCTATATCATCTAGCAAATCTTCAAAGGATTCTTGAGAATAATTTGTAACCCTTGTTTCACTATAATTTTCTATTATTTTTGTGCGTTCACTCAAAATTTCATTTAAAGTATTTTCGAGTATATAGAAACTATCAAATGCACAGACTGTTCCATATCCCCATGATGGATTCGGATAATCTACATCTGTTCTTACTCTATTTGCACCTTTAACCAAATAGTATTTCAATCTTTGTCCATATAAATATGGATCATTTCCTTTTACCAATCCCCATTCAGCAAACAATGCACATATTCCTGAAACTTGAGGAGCTGCTACAGATGTGCCTGATTTTCTGTCATATCCTCCATTAGCACTTGGTCCTGAAACATTTTCTCCAGGAGCTACAATATCAGGTCTTACAATCACTCCACTACTATTGACACCTCTTCCGCTAAATGAAGATAATGTATTTGTCTGTGGATTATAACTTCCTACTGCTATAATATTATCTACAGTTGCAGGTATACCTAAAGTATTAAAAGGATTAGATTGTAAAAATTTTGTTTGTGGATTAAGTCCTTCTAATACAGGAAGCCATAATGAATATTTTCCTTTATAATCACTAACCACATCTATTTGTATTTTCCATGTGCCTTCAACTAAATAGTTTAATGATATTGGTGTTAAAGTTATTTGTATCTCACTTTCCAATGCAAAAGGCTTAGGTCCTGAAACATATATATCATATCTATTTCTTCCTATGCTTCCTTGAAAATATCCTTCCTGTATTTTAATATTACCACTGCTTAATCCTGATGGTCCTTTTATGTTTATAGATACTTCTGGAAGTATGGATTTATAAAAGTTTATAACTACTGAATCTTCATCACTAGCAACTTCAAAAGATTCTGTTTGAGTCTTTTGAAGCTCTCCACCTACATGGTGAGAAGCATCTCCTTCATTTCCTGCTGCAATAACTATTGTTATTTTTTCTAAATTAGCTATTATTCTAATATACTGCTCCAATAAACTGCTTCCATTATGCGCACCATTATTTGTACTTAAACTCATATTAATAACTAATGGAATATTAAGTTCTTTACTTTTATCTAATAAAAATTTTATTCCCTTCATTATTTGGGAGCTTAATACCCATCGTCCTCTTGCACCTTTTACCATAGCTATAGAAGCATCTGATGCAATTCCTTTATACTCACTAGGAATATTTCCTCCACCACATGCAACTCCTGTTACATAAGTTCCATGTCCTGTATCATCTATCTCCGGCACTATATTATATGGATTATCTGATTTTATAGCTTCATTTATCTGCTGCTTATTATAGACTGCTCCATTATTGCTTAAATCATAAATATATTCAATTCTTGTATTGCCTTCACTATCTAAAAAAGCTGGATGTGTATAATCTATACCTGAATCTATAAATCCAACCAAAACACCTTTTCCTGAAACATTATACTTAGAAACAGCCTGTGGTACACATGATGCTCTAATCGAATTAAAGTCTGACTGATATAGACTTTTTGGCAGTTCAATATACTGTACATAATCACTTGCAGCAATCTTATAAATATCATCAATATTAATTCTTATAATAGCAAAATTAAATCCTAAACCCTGAAATTCTCCTCCTGATTCTTCAATAAAATTTTTAATTTCATCCACAGTGCTTCTATATAAAATAGTTAATTCTATTCTATCGTCACCAGTTTCATTTATTCCTAGTTTATTCCTAAGTTTATTTAATATTCTTTCTGGTATATTAGCTAATAATCCTATCGATGCATCAATTTTAGAAGATATTTTTCCTTGCGAATCTGGAATAGTAATCACATCCTAATTAATACTATCTTTTAATAATATGCTAAAAAAATAGGTGCGATACTCTTTATTAAAATTAATATAATTTACAATGTATGTTTATGAATTACATACCTTTGATTCATAACGTCAAAAATATTAACAGATACTATAATAATAAAACTACATAATAATTAAAAACTCTTGAAAAGACTTCATCATTCATTGGCAATTGTGCATTATTAATTGGACTATATATTAATTAAAATTAGGCTTATTTAAAATTGAATAATTAATCAAAGTTCCCATTAAAACAAAAATAATTGCCACATACTTATACCATGAATCATTAACAGCTTCTTTATCTAACTGAGATGGATCTGTAGATATCTGAGTTAGATATCCATCATAAATTATAATTATAAATATAATTGTCGCTATTAGATATAGTTTATTTGACAATCTAGGACTTTCTGTTAAATCTCCTATCTTTTCAGCATAATTCGTATTATTAATAGAATCCAATACTCCTATTCTACTCCACAATACAAATCTTATATTTATAATCACTCCTATAAGAACTAAAATAAGACCATTAAAACTTATGTTTAGTATATTAAGTTCTTTAAATATATCACCTTTGATATCACTTTCATTTTCATCATTATTTTTCGTTTTTCCATATTTATTATCCATGACATCAACTAAATCCTTGTCATTTTTATATAATACAATATATGATTACTCATTTACTTTGTTAATACGAAAAAGGATAACCTAAAAACTAATTTTCGGTTATCCTAAAAACTTAATTATTTAATTGTATAAATCTTACCATTCACCAGGATATGCAATTATTTTAACTTGGACTTTTCTTCGTCCCCAACTACTACATTCTGAACTTGAATTAAAATATACATCTATTTTATTTCCTTTTATCGCTCCACCAGTATCGGCAGCAACTGCATAACCATATCCTTCAACATATACTTTTGAACCTATTGGTATTACAGTTGGATCTACTGCAATAGTACTCATTCCACCCTCACTTCTTGATGGTGTTCTTCCAGAAGATGTCTTTGAATGTCCACTATACGCAGTAGCAGAACAAGTTAAACTCTTCTTTGCACTTCCTTCTCCTCTGCTAGCTGTTAATATTGTTCCTGTTCCCTGAACAACAACTTCAGTTGTTGGCTCTGATATTGTTTTTGAACTTTTTATTTTACGATCGGTTTCTACTCCATCTTTATAAACTACATCATATGTTACTTCTTTTTGACCATTATTTCCTTTAGTCTTTATTTCTTTACTACCTGACATAAGATCACTGTCTTTTTCAACTACTGTCTCATATGCTATCGTTTCCATTTCTTTTTCTTCTCGTTTTTCAACATTAACAATATTTACTGTTAAGTCTTCTTTAACTTCCGAATCAAGTTCTGGTGAAATTTCATCTAATCCTTCACAAAATTCAATTCCATTACTATTTAAAATATCACTTTCAGATTCTAATACATCTTTTACTGTATTCTTCGATGTATCAACCTGTACCTCTTTATCTCCACAAACTATTGTTATAGGTACAGCTGTCTTTAATGTTATTGTTTCATTTTCATATACTTTTTCATCTAAAGCTGGTTCTACACTATCCTTTTCTTCTACATTAATTCCTTGCTCATTTAACACATCTCTAACGGTCCCTTTATACGTGACAAGTGTCTGTTCTTTGCCGTCTACATTTATTGTGAGTGTTTTTCTTGCAACTGCTATTGTCACTGAAGTAATGCTTATTGCTGCTACTAAAGCAAACAAAGCTACTACTTTTGTTTTTGGACCATTAGAAAAGTTCTTTGAAATAAATTGTTTTAAATTAAATATAACTTTTCCCTCCTTTGACAACAGTTCCTTGATAAAATTGTACCTTAAACATATGATTAATGTCAAATTTTTGAATTTGATTAAAAAACAGGCCAAAAACAATATATATTTTATTGCTTTTGGCCTATTCTGCCACATATTATTGATAAAATTTTAGTAAATAAAATTATTATTGATATTTATAATTTTATTTCTATTCTTTCTAATTTAGCAATTACTTGTATATCTCTTATTTCCATTGTTTCTGTAAGAAGACTTCCACTATTGCTTACTAAAAGGACTTTAGAATTTCCTAAAATCTTAACTTGTCTTATCTTTCTCTTTCCATTATATTCAACTAAAAAAAATCCATTATTACTCAATTCCTTTACAATATGAGCAAAAACTAAATCTCCTTTTAACATTCTAAATCCATTCATTTCATCATCTTCAACTTCAAGATAAAGCACTTTATCTTGAGGATATCCTTCTATCTTGTTAGAATGTACTGGCATTTCTTTAGTTCCTTTATTGGCTGATAATAAATAATTGTATATTGGGACATTTTTTAATACAGATGAAAAGGCATCTGTCCAAACTTCATTACTTTCATTTTTCTTCTTAGGAAGTTCTTTAAATGTTTTCTTTTCTTCCATAAGATCTTTATCAGTTACAACCATACTTATATCATTTAAATCAGCTTTCAAAACCTTTGCTGCTTTATCTAGAAATGATTCTGAAGCTACTTTTCTTCCCATTTCAACTTCATTTAAATATTTTTCAGCAACTCCTAACTTTTTAGCAAGGGCCTTAACAGTTAATCCATTTTTTTCTCTAGCTTTTTTAATATTCTCTCCAACTCGACTCATTTTATCATTTCCCCCTCTGCTGTGCTTTATATGCTTCTCTTTCTTCAATTAAATGTTCTAATAAATAATTAAAATTCCATGTACTTGACATTTCTGTAACAACTGCAAGAACTCCTCCCTCAATAAACCTTCTTATAAATTTAATAGTTTCTCGCAATTCCTTATCATTATAACCATTGAAAATAATTGCTTTTTCATCTTCTGGCAGTTCATTACAAGGTGCTTCAATGTTACTATTTACAAGAAGATCATTTATTTTTGCTCCTGCATTTTTCTCATTTACAACTTTAAATTTCAATCTTCTTTTTTGTATTTTATCTAATTCATCATCTGTTAAACCATACACTAATATGCATTTATAATTTATAGCCATTTACAGCACCTCTCTTCATTTGATGTTATAAAAATTAAGTATATAAAAATGCATTTAAACATTTATATATACATTAATTTTTATAATTTATTCATACATATTTATTTCAATAATATTATTCTTCAATTATTTCTGGTTCATCAAAACTTTCACCTTGAGTATCAACAGTCATAGTTTTAATTACTTGATCTTCATAAGGTCTATCATACACATCTCTTTGAGCCTTAACTATTGCATCTGCAATTTCCATTCCTTCTATTACCTTACCAAATGATGCATATTGTCCATCTAAATGTGGAGCATCTTCTACCATTATAAAGAATTGGCTTCCAGCTGAATCTGGATGCATAGCTCTAGCCATTGATAAAACTCCTCTAGAATGTTTTAAATCATTTTTAAATCCATTTGAAGTAAATTCACCTTTTATAGAATATCCTGGGCCACCCATTCCTGTACCTTCTGGACATCCACCTTGAATCATAAATCCTGGTATAACTCTATGGAATATTAAACCATCATAAAAACCTCTATTAACTAAATCTACGAAATTGTTTACTGTATTAGGTGCTGTTTCTGGATATAACTCAGCTTTTATAACTCCTCCATTTTCCATAGTTATTGTAACAATTGGATTCTTCATTTTTTATTTTCTCCCTTCAATTATCGCTTTTAATTATTAGTATTGTCTAAAATTCATTTTTATATTATTTGATCAATTATTCTAATTTGATTAGAATTCTACACATTAATTAGATTATAACAGAAATCTATAACTTTCGTATCATTTGTGGAATTATAAATCTCAATAGTTCCTTTCTTATTGGAATCTGTAAGACTGTTTCTTTCTATAAGCTTTCTTCGAAGCTCATGTGAAGTTCCAGCTCCGCCATCTATCAATGGAATATTTTTTCCTACAACATTTGATAAAGCTTCTTTTACAAATGGATAATGTGTACATCCAAGAACTATTGCTGCTATATTCTCTTTTTTATATCCTTTAAATTTATCCTTTAAATAGCTCTCAATATCATCGCCTTTTAATATTCCATTTTCAACAAATTCAACAAGACCTGCACATGGCATTGAAACTATGTCACATTCATCTTTAAATTTTAACATTAATTCCTTAAATTTTTTTTCCCTTAGTGTCATTGGAGTTGCCATTATAATTACACTTCCTTTTCTATGTAACTTAACAGCTGGTTTCAATGCAGGTTCAATTCCTATTATAGGGATATCTGTATATTTGATTCTAAGTTCTTCAATCGCTGCGCTTGTAGCAGTATTGCATGCTACAACTATTGCTTTCACTTTCTTCGCACGCAAAAATTCCGCTGCTTTAAAAGTAAGCTGCTTTACTTCTTGAAGGTCTTTTGTTCCATAAGGAGCATTTTGAGAATCTCCAAAATATATATAATTTTCATTAGGCATTATTGAAATTGCTTCTCTTAATACACTCAGCCCGCCTACTCCTGAATCAAAAAATCCTATAGGACTATTTTTTATATTCAAAGTGCCCTCACTCCATATTCTTTTAGATTATCTATTAAATATTTTATTACTTTATTAGTAATAAATCCATATTGTTTTTATTAAGTTTAATATAATGAAACAAAATCCACATATAACATAATTATACTTTAAAAATAACAATAAATTTTGATTTATTATACATTAATAAAATAAAGTATCAAATGCATTTGAGTTATGAAAAAAATTTTTCATCGCTCTTTTTCATAATAATCTAAGGTTATATCTATAATTATTGACACTTTTATTCATTTTATAATAGAATCAATTTAGAATTAATTGCGAATATTAACAATAATATAAATAAATTTATTCGATACATGAGAAAGGATGTGAATTTTTATCACAGCAAATGTTTGTGATAAATATAAAAATATGAATAATCTGCTTTATACTATATCCAAAGAAAATCATAATTCTCAAGATTTAAGAGAAATACTAACTAGTCATCCAGAAATTAAATTTGCTTCTTTTGTAGGAATTGATTTATCTGGAAATGATACTGATGAAAAAATTCCTATGAAACTATTTTTAGATGATATTGATGATTTCCTAAAAGGAACAGCTATTCAGACTGATGGTTCATCTGTAGTATTACCAGGTATCGCAACTTTAGACAATGCAAAGGTTGATATGGTAATAGATTTAAATTGTAAGTGGTTCATTGATTACAACTATGATTTTATAGATCCTGAAACTAACAAACCTGTTGGAACATTAAGAATACCTTGTTTCTTATATCATGATAATGTTGCTGTAGACTCTAGACACATTTTAACTTCTGCTGTTTCTACATTTAAAGAAACTCTTATGAATATCTTCAAAACTCATCCCGAAACATTAAAATCATTTGATATAACATCAGATGATATTGCTGATATAGTAATAACATCTGCAACTGAACTAGAATTCTGGGTAAAAACACCTAATAATAGAGCACATGTTGATGAATTATCTACATCTCAAGTTTTACATGAACATTACTGGACTAGAACTAAAGGTTCTGTAAGAACTGCATTAGAAGAAGTCCTTATATTAATGGATAAATACGGATTTGAACCTGAAATGGGTCATAAAGAAGTTGGCGGTGTAAAAGCAAAATTAAATACTTCAGGTGAATTTGATCATGTAATGGAACAATTAGAAGTTGACTGGAAATTTACAGATGCTGTACAAGCTGGTGATAATGAATTATTTGTAAGAATTCTTGTTCAAGAAACTTTCAGAAGAAATGGACTAGATGTAACATTCATGGCTAAACCTATTGAAAATGTTGCAGGCTCTGGTATGCACACTCACTTAGGTGTAAGCTTAAAACTAAAGAATGGAAAAAGAGTAAATGTATTTAATGGTCCAAAGAACCATTATTTAAGCAGAATTGGATATGGCGCTATTATGGGACTTCTAAAGAATTATGAAGTTATAAATCCATTTGTTTCTTCAACAAACAATTCACTAAAAAGATTAAAACCAGGATTTGAAGCTCCAATATGTACAGTAACATCACTTGGATTATCTCCAGAAAATCCTTCAAGAAATAGAACTGTATTAGCTGGATTAATAAGAGATTTAAATTCACCTATGGCTACAAGATTTGAGCTTAGATCTCCAAATCCACATTCTAATACCTATCTTGTAATGGCTGCATCTTATATGGGTATGTTAGATGGAATAATATATGCAACTGAAAATAACAAAACTGAAGATGAACTTCTTGCTGAACTTTCAAAAAAAGCTGGAGATTCAGCAGAATATCTTGAAAAATCAAGAGCTTATAGAACTGAAGAAAATATATTTGAAGATTTCTCTGAATCTGAAAGAAATAAATACTTTGGTAAAGCACCAGCAACTGTATATGAAAATTTATCACAATTAGATAATAACCCATCAAAACTTAAAGCTTTAAAGAGAAATGATGTGTTTACTGATGCAATAATACACAGTTTCAAATTAGCATTTATTGAAAGATGGACAACAGAAATTACTCATAGAGTAATAAAAAATTATATGAGAGAAATCAGATCATTTAAGCCTCTTCATTCATTAGATAAAATCTTAGATTTAGATATATCTAATTGGACTAATCTTCATAATTTAAGAATAGAACTAATGAAAGATACTTATACTAATAAAAGCTTATTTACAAGAGTAAAAGAAGCTTTTGAAAAAGAAGATTTTTCAGATGCTTCTAGATTATACTTAGAAGTTGAAGATAAAATGAGCGAACTTCGAAAGTTATACTCAACTTACAAGAAAAATTTATTAGATATTTAATTTTAAAATTTATGAGCAATAAAAAAATACAAGTTTTTCTTGTATTTTTTTATTATTAAAAATTAATAAATATACATTCAAATTGTAAAATTCCAATCATTTTTATATATTTGACAATATACATTATTATAGTTTTAACTGTTTGTTTCTAATTAAATATTAGTATTTTTTTCATATTTGTTTATATTTTTCTATATGTTTATGATATAATTAATATTATTATAGGAGTGAGGTAGGTAAATATGCGGCTAGTCCCTGTAGAATGTATCAGAGAAAATTCTATTCTTGGTAGAAATATTTATTCACCTGATGGAAGAATATTATTAAAAACAGGTGCTGAATTAACACGAGCTCGATTAGAAAAAATCAAGTCTTTCAAAATTTTTTCTCTATACATAATTGATGAATATAGTTCTGCTGAAATAGAAGATGTAATAAAACCTGAATTAAGACAAAAATCCATTTCAGTTATAAAAGAAGTTTTTTCTGATATTGAAAGAATCTCCTCAAGACATAAATTTGAAAAGCGCAAACTAAGCGAATATTCTCAAAAGGAAAAGGAATATTTCAACAATATAAGTGTATTAGCAGAAGAACTCTTAGATAATGTTCTAAGTAATAAAAACATTCTCCTATCATTAGTTGATATAAAAAGCATGGATAATTACACCTATGCCCACTGTGTTAATGTTGCAGTAATTTCTATAATAATTGGTATTAGTCTCAACTTAAATAAAAAAAATTTAACTTATCTTTGTATTGGTGCTTTAATTCATGATATAGGAAAAATTTTTATTCCTCGTGAAATTCTTCAGAAACCAGGGAAATTAACTCCAGAGGAATTTAAAATCATGAAGAATCATCCTAGACTCGGATATGATTTTTTAAATAAATTCTACTCATTAAGTTCTCATGTTAGATTAATTGTATTACAACATCATGAAAGATTTGATGGACTCGGTTATCCAGATAGCATTAAAGGTAATAAAATAAGCTATCTTGCAAGAATTGTATCTATTGCTGATGTTTATGATGCATTGACATCAGATAGGCCTTATAAAAGATCTCTATGTCCAAGTGATGCATTAGAATATATAATGTCTAATGCTGGTACATTATTTGATTATGATATAGTTAATGTATTTAGTCGAATAATAATACCATTTCCAAAAGGAACAATTGTGTGCTTAAGTAATGGGGATATTGGTATAGTTGAAAAAACCATTCCTAGCTATCCTTTGCGCCCAATTGTGAAAATAATAAAAAGTAAAGATAATAAAAAAGTAGGAGCTAAGATAAATTTAATTGATACTCTTTCAATTGTAATATTAAATATTCAATATGATATAAAATAAGCTATTCAACACAATGTAAAATAGCTTATTTTTTAATATGTATAAAATTATGAAACTAATTAATTCTATTTCTTTTTATTGTAAATGGATTTAAATTAGCTAATTCTTCCGCTTCTTCAAATGATTTTGCTCTAAAAACTAATGTCCATCCATTTCTATCATACTTTCCTGCGCACATTATATATTTATCCTGTCTACCTTTATATTTAACCTGTCTATCTATTATAAGGCTTCTAATGTTGTCTACATTCTTACAATTTACTTTCACAAAAAAATTACCTAATCCATCCACAATATATATCCCCCTTTTGGCAAACATATGTTCATTGATTACATTATACAGAACAAACATTCGCTTGTCAATATATTATGTAAATATTATCCTTCAAAGAATATATATATTCTTTCAATTAAATAAAGAGCTATGCTAAAAGCACAGCCCTTTTAAATTTTAAATTATTATCTATCTGCTATATCAAATACTTCTAAGTTCTTATTTTCATCATATTTTTCAAGTTCAACATCAGCAATAGCTCTTAAAGTATCTAAAGCTGTTATTACTCCAAGATTTCTTTCAACTGCAGCTCTTCTGATTAAGAAACCATCTCTATTTGAATCATTTCCTTTAGTTGGTGTATTTACAACTAAATCAACTTCTCTATGTTTAACCACATCTAATATGTTTGGTTCTTCTTCATTGATTCTTCTTATTTCTTCTACATTTATTCCTGCATCTTTAAGTAATTTACAAGTACCTTTAGTTGCTATAAATGTATATCCTACTTTAGCTAACTGTTTAGCTATTTCTAAGAATTCAGGTTTATCATGTTTATTGATTGTAGCAAGTATCTTTCCTTTTTCTTTTGAAGGGTACATATTAGCTGCTACAAATCCTTTATAAAGTGCCTCTTTAACATTTCTTCCAACACCTAAAACTTCTCCTGTAGATCTCATTTCAGGTCCTAGACATACTTCTACATTAGGTAATTTCTGAGTTGAGAATACTGGAACTTTAACTGATACTAATTCTGGTTCTTTATATATATCTACACCATATCCTAAATCAGTTAACTTAGAACCTAACATTACCTGTGTTGCTAAATCAACTATTGGAACTCCACTTACCTTACTTATATATGGAACTGTTCTTGATGCTCTAGGGTTAACTTCAATTACATATAAATTTCCTTCAAATTCTATAAATTGAATGTTTATCATTCCCTTTATTCCTATTTCTAAAGCAAGCTTCTTAGTATAATCTAAAATTCTGCCTTTCATTTCATCATTTATATTTTGGCTTGGATACATAGTAACACTATCTCCTGAGTGAACTCCTGCTCTTTCTAAGTGTTCCATAATTCCTGGAATTAATACATTTTCACCATCTGAAATTGCATCTACTTCAATTTCTCTACCCATTAAATACTTATCTATAAGTATTGGATTTTTCTTGTCTTTAGCAAAAGCATTTTCTAAATAGAATGTTAACTCTTCTTCATCATGAGTTATTTCCATACCCTGACCACCAATTACATATGAAGGTCTAACAAGTACAGGGAATCCTAATCTTCTTGCTTCTTCTAAACCTTCTTCAAGTGACCAGATACCTTTACCCTTTGGTCTAGCTATCCCTAATTTTTCTAATAGTTCATCAAATTTTTCTCTGTCTTCTGCCATATCAATTTGATCTGCTGTTGTTCCTAAAGTTACAACTTTCTTTTCCTTTAAGAAGTTAGCAAGTTTTATTGCTGTCTGACCACCAAATTGAAGAATTACTCCATCTGGATTTTCTTTTTCAATTATATTTAAAACATCTTCTTCAGTTAATGGTTCAAAATATAATTTATCAGATACATCAAAGTCTGTACTTACTGTTTCTGGATTGTTATTAACTATTATTGTTTCAATTCCTAATTTCTTCAATGCTTTTACACAATGAACTGAAGCATAGTCAAATTCGATTCCCTGACCAATTCTAATAGGTCCTGAACCTATAACTATGACTTTCTTTTTATCTGATACTTCAACTTCATCATATTGTTCATAAGTTGAATAATAGTATGGTGATAATGCTTCAAATTCTCCACCACAAGTATCAACCATTTTATATGAAGGCTTTATATTCCAAATATCTCTTAACCTATATACATCATCAGGACTAACCTTTAACATATCAGCTATTGCTTTATCTGAGAATCCTTTTTTCTTTAATGCATATAACCATTCTTTGTCTAAATCTTCTATCTTGCTTAATTTTAATCTCTGTTCTTCATCTATAATCCATTTGATTTTTTCTAAGAAGAATTTATCTATACCTGTGATCTTATTTATCTTATCTATCATATAATCTCTTCTTATCATTTCTGCTAAAGCGAAGATTCTTTCATCATCTGGCTTCATTACTAATTCTTTTAATTCAGCCATGCTATGTTCTTTAAATTTCTTATGATCTAAAGAATATTTACCTATTTCAAGACTTCTTATACCTTTTAAGAATGCCTGCTCAAAATTAGCTCCGATTGCCATAATTTCACCAGTAGCCATCATTTTTGTACCAAGTTGTCTGTCAGCTCCAAAGAATTTATCAAATGGCCATTTTGGAATTTTAACAACTACATAGTCAAGTGTTGGTTCAAAGCATGCATATGTCTTTTGAGTTACTGCATTTTTAATTTCATCTAATCCATATCCAAGAGCGATTTTAGCTGCAAGTTTTGCAATAGGATATCCTGTTGCTTTTGATGCTAAAGCTGAACTTCTTGAAACTCTAGGGTTTATTTCTATAACTGCATATTCAAAAGTATTTGGATTTAATGAAAATTGAACATTACATCCGCCTTCAATTCCAACAGCATTGATAATGTTTATTGATGCAGTTCTTAACATTTGATATTCTTTATCTGAAAGTGTTTGAGATGGTGCAACGACTATACTATCTCCTGTATGTATACCAACTGGATCTATGTTTTCCATATTACATACTGTAATACAGTTTCCATAAGAATCTCTCATTACTTCGTATTCTATTTCCTTCCAGCCTTTAACTGATTTTTCAAGTAAAACCTGACCTATTGTACTTAATTGAAGACCAGATTCTAATATTGTCTTTAATTCTTCTTCATCTTCAGCTATTCCGCCACCTGATCCTCCAAGTGTATATGCTGGTCTTACTATAACTGGATATCCTATTTTATTAGCAAAATCTATACCTGCCTTTAAATCAGTTACTATTTCACTCTTTATAACTGGTTCTCCAATTCTATTCATCATGTTTCTGAATAGTTCTCTATCTTCACCTTCTTTTATTGATTCGATAGATGTTCCGATTACTTTTACATTGTATTTATCTAAAATTCCCTTATCATATAATTCTACAGCAAGGTTAAGTCCTGTTTGACCACCCATTCCTGCAAGAAGACTATCTGGTCTTTCTTTTGCTATAACTTTTTCTACAAATTCTAATGTTAATGGTTCTAAATAAATTTTGTCTGCAACTTCCTTATCTGTCATTATTGTTGCTGGATTAGAATTTACAAGAACAACTTCTATTCCTTCAGACTTTAATGCTTCACAGGCTTGTGTTCCTGAATAATCAAATTCAGCTGCCTGACCTATAACTATTGGACCTGATCCTATAACTAAAACCTTTTTTATATTTTTATTTAATGGCATTTTTCACTAACCTCCTAAAGTGCATACTTCAAAAATTTATCAAATATGTATTCGCTGTCCTTTGGACCTGCTGCTGCTTCTGGATGGAATTGAACTGAATATATTGGTAAATCTTTATGTTTCATACCTTCAACTGTTCCATCATTTATATTTACATGAGTAACTTCCATATTATCTGGTAAATTTTCAACAACATATCCATGATTTTGAGATGTTATATGAACAATATTTTCTTCTAAATCTTTTACTGGGTGATTACATCCTCTATGTCCGAACTTTAATTTAGTAGTAGTTCCGCCTAATGCTAATGCTAATAATTGATGTCCTAAGCATATTCCAACCAATGGCTTCTTTCCTACTATCTTCTTAATATTTTCAATAGCAAAATCTAAATCTTGAGGATCTCCAGGACCATTTGATAAAAATACTAAATCCGGATTAACACTTAATACTTCTTCAGCTGTTGCTGTTGCTGGGAATACTGATAATTTACAGTTTCTCTTTTTAAAGTTTCTTATTATATTTGTCTTTATTCCAAAATCCATTACTGCAACGTGTTTTCCAGTTCCTTCAATAGTATATGCTTCTTTAGTTGTAACATTTTTAACTGCTTCTTTATTAGAAAAATTAGCTATTTTTTCTTTAATTGTATCATCATCTAAATCTTCTAATGCAATTATACCTTTCATTGTTCCACTATTTCTTAAAACTTTAGTTAAAGCTCTTGTATCTATTCCTTCTAGTCCAATTACTTTTCCCTGTTTTAAAAAATCTTCTAATTCTAATTCACATCTGAAATTGCTTGGTAAATCACATTTTTCTCTTACAATAAAACCTCTGACTTTTATTCCGTCAGATTCCATATCTTCAAGATTAATTCCATAGTTTCCTATTAGCGGATAAGTCATAGTTACTATTTGTCCATAATATGATGGATCTGTTAAAACTTCTTGATATCCTGTCATACCAGTTGTAAATACTACTTCTCCAACACTTTCTTTTAGATACCCAAAAGCTTTACCTTCAAAAACCATACCATTTTCTAATATAAGTTTCGCTTTCATGTTTAAGCCTCCTACAAATATAATTTTTGCTAAAACTACACCTTATGAAGATCTATATAAAAAATAAAAGGATAATAAAGGGACACATAAAACTGCGCTCTTCACTATCCTGTGATATATCTTATATTTTGGCTTCAAAAATAAGCTATGAAATTCACCATTGAATATTTAAATATCATAGTTATACTCCCTTTTTGGCCTCACAGGACCAAGTTAAAGTGCATCTTAACTTTATTTTTAAATTTTCTCTTTCTATCATTCTAGTAGATAGATTTTGCTATGTCAAGATAAATTAAGAATAGTTTTAATACAAATTTTCATCAATATATATTTCAAATATCTTTTTACAATGTCTATATATGGATTATAGCATATTTATTCAGGTTTAGGTATATTTATTCAAAATATTTGCTTTAGTTTCGTAATTTAAATTTATAAATCTTAATATAAATTATTTTATAAATAATTGTTTTTTTATTTTAAATATGTTATAATTTAATTATACAAATATTCAGAATTTTTAGGCAGTTACAGTTGTTCCATTCTGAACTGACCATAAAAATTCTGGCACTACTGTTTTCTAAAAAAGTGCTTATGTAAAACATAAGCACTTTTTTTGTTGATAAAACCTATTATTTTAAAAACTTTTCAATTAATAATTCAGTTTTGTTTTTATTATGTCCACCACATAATAAAAACAAAACTGAAATAAATTTTCCTTTGAACTACAATTTTAATCTTATTTTCATATCTATAATAATACTTTAATTGAATTATCTTATCTGACCATTTCCATAAATTATATACTTGATAGTTGTTAATTCTTTTAGTCCCATTGGTCCTCTTGCATGAAGCTTCTGAGTACTTATTCCAATTTCAGCTCCAAATCCAAATTCTCCTCCATCAGTAAATCTTGTTGAAGCATTAACATATACTGCTGCTGCATCAACTCTCTGTAAAAACTTTTGAGAATTTTTATAACTTTCAGTTATTATTGCTTCTGAATGACCAGTTCCATATTTATTTATATGATTAATAGCTTCATCAACATCCTTTACTATTTTTACAGCCATAACATAATCCAAATATTCTTTGCCCCAGTCCTCACTATTGGCTTTTTCAATATCGTTAATAATAGCTTGAGATTTCTCGTCACCTCTCAATGTAACTCCATTTTCTCTTAAAGCTTTAACTGCTAATGGAAGAAAATCTTTTGCAATATTTTCATTTACCAATAGTTTTTCTGCTGCATTACATACTGATGGTCTTGATGCTTTTGCATTAACAGCTATCTTTATTGCCATATCAAAATCACAAGATTCATCAACATATATATGACAGTTACCAGTTCCTGTTTCTATAACTGGAACTGTTGCATTTTTTACTACTGATTGTATTAAACCAGCACCACCTCTTGGAATAAGTACATCTATATAGTCATTAAGTTTCATCATTTCTGTTGCTACTTCTCTGCTTGTATCCTCTACAAGTTGCACTGATTCTCTTGGAAGGCCAGCCTTTTCAATTCCTTCTACTAAAGCCTTCATTATAGCTTTATTAGAATTAATTGCATCACTACCACCTCTTAGTATGGTTGCATTTCCTGTTTTTAAACACAATCCTGCTGCATCACTAGTCACATTTGGTCTTGATTCATAAATTATTCCAATAACACCTATTGGTACTCTCTTTTGACCTATCTGTAATCCATTTGGTCTCTGCCACATAGATATTACTTCTCCTACTGGATCTTGTAAATTCACAATTTCTTTCAACCCTTCAGCCATTGCTTCTATTCTTCCCTTATCTAGCGCAAGTCTATCAAGCATAGCCTTTGGTGTTCCTTTTATTTCTGCGTTTTTCAAATCAACTTTATTAGCTTCTAAGATTGATTCAGTATTATCAACCAGCTGTTCTGCCATAAATAATAATGCCATATCTTTTTGTTTGGTTGAAGCTGCTCCTAATTCATAAGAAGCTTCTTTTGCATTCTGCCCCATAATTTCTAATTTAGTCATATTTACACACCCCTATATCTATTTATTTTCACTTTTACTTATGTGGTCTTTTTAATATAAAACTATTAAACAACTTTAAAATCCTTTATTTGAGCATCTGTCTTTCCTACAAATAAAGTTCCTATTTCTTTTCCTTCTAATATTTCTCTTATTATTTCAGGTTCACTTCCGTTAGCAAGAACCATATCAACTCCTGCATTTGTAGCTGTTTTGGCTGCTGTAAGCTTTGTTACCATTCCACCTGTGCCTAATTTACTTCCCGCTCCACCTGCACATTCTTCTAATTCTGGTGTTATATTTTCTACTAATGACAATAGTCTTGCATCATCATTACTCCTTGGATCACTATCATAAAAACCATCTATATCAGATAGTATAATCAATAAATCTGCATTTGTTAAAACTGATACAACAGCTGATAAATTATCATTATCTCCAAACTTAACTATGTTTTCTATTTCATCTATTGAAACTGTATCATTTTCATTTACAATCGGAATTATTTTATTCTCTAACAATGTTTCAAATGTATTTATTACATTCTCTCTTATATGATCATCTTCTACAACATCTCTAGTAAGTAATACCTGACCAACAGTATGGCTATATTCACTAAAAAATTTACTGTATATATGCATAAGTTCACATTGACCAACTGCTGCTACAGCTTGTTTTTCTCTAATAGTTACGGGCTTTTCTTTTAATTTTAATTTATTTACGCCAACACCAATTGCTCCTGATGATACAAGTGCAACTTCTTTTCCTGAATTTACAATATCAGAAATTACTCGTGTCATTTTCTCTATTCTGCATAAATTGATGTTTCCATTGTTATACGTTAATGTCGATGTCCCTACCTTTACAACTATTCTTTTGGCATTTTTTATACTTTCTCTAAAGCCCATTATAACTACATCTCCTCAATATTTTTAATTATTATATAAATTATCTTACTATACCAAATATGGGTTATCAATATAGACTACAGTCTAATTATCAAATGTATATTTATCCATAAATATTTTTACGTTTTATTTTTTAATATTTTTGTATAAAAGTTTTAATTACAATTAAAATAATACTATCTTTTTTAGTTTTTATATATTAAAATAATACTTATTGTATATTTATAAAGAAAAAAGGTGGTAATATGAATAATAATTCAAAAAATAAATATAGCATATCATCATTATTGAAATTTATAATTCCATCGTTTATTGGTATATTACTATTTATGACTCCATTAAAAATAAACGGACAATTTACTATTCCAATTGCATTTTTATCTAATTATCTTGTTGAAATACTAAATAATGTTCTTCCTTTTATAGCTACTGTTCTAATTTCAATTTCAGCTATTGGGAGTATATTAATAAAGATATTTAAATCTGATAACAAAATATTAAATTCTCTATTTAATGTTCCACTTATATGGATGATTGGACGAATAGTTGGAATGATTTTTGCAATATTTACCTATTTCCAAATAGGTCCTGAATTTATTTGGTCAGATTCAACCGGTGGAACAGTTTTATTTAGTCTTCTCCCTTTATTAGTGTCTGTGTTTTTATTTGCAGGATTATTTCTTCCATTATTACTTAATCACGGTCTATTAGAATTTGTTGGTGCTCTATTAACAAAAGTAATGAGACCAATATTTAAACTTCCTGGAAGATCGTCTATTGACTGCATTACTTCTTGGCTTGGTGATGGTACTATTGGAATTTTATTAACAAGCAAACAATATGAAGAAGGATTTTATACAAAAAAAGAAGCTTCAATAATAGGTACTTCATTTTCTGCTGTTTCAATAACTTTTAGTTTAATGGTAATAACTCAGGTTGGACTTGGACATATGTTTGTTCCTTTTTATATTACAGTTACCCTTACAGGTATAATTGCAGCTATAATAGTTCCAAGAATTCCACCATTATCAAGAAAATCAAATACATATATTGATGGGACTGCTCCTAAAATTGATATAGATTTAATTCCAGATGGTTATAATACATTTACATTTGGACTTGAAAAAGCCGTTGAAAAAGCTGAAGCTAATGCTGATATAAAAAAACCCTTTATTGAAGGGATTAAAAATGTTATAGATATGTGGCTTGGAGTTTTACCTATAGTTATGGCTATGGGAGGAATTGCACTAATAATCGCAGAATATACACGATTCTTTGAAATACTAGGTACTCCATTTATTCCTCTGCTTAGTTTATTAAATGTTCCAGAAGCTGCTGCTGCATCTCAAACTCTTATTGTTGGATTTGCAGATATGTTTATTCCATCAGTTCTTGCTTCAACAATAACTAATGAAATGACTAGATTTATAGTTGCTTGTATTTCTGTTACTCAACTTATTTACATGTCCGAAGTTGGAGGACTTTTACTAGGATCAAAAATCCCAGTAAAATTTACAGATTTAATATTAATCTTTTTAGAAAGAACATTGGTAAGCATACCTATAATTGTTCTTTGTGCTAATATAATATTCTAAATATTTAAGGAGTCTATACACTTTAACTAACTGTTTAGTGCATAAACTCCTTTTAAATCCAATAGATAATATAATTTGTATCTAAATTACATAACAAAATACGCATATAAAATGACATAATGTTCCTGCCATTATAAATAAATGAAATATTTCGTGTCTTCCAAATATTCCTATTCTTATCTTTTCAGTCTTTAGTGCATAAATAACACCACCAATTGTATAAATAATTCCACCTAAAATAAGATATATCAAAGCTGCTGTTGGAAGAACTTTTGACATAGGATAAATAGCAAATATGGCAAACCAACCTATTCCTATATACATAACACTGCTCAACCATCTAGGACATGTTACCCAAAACATCTTAAATATAATTCCAATAGCTGCACATATAGTTACTGCTAAAAACAAATCAAATCCAATCTTACCACTTAAAGCAACTAAACAGAACGGAGCATATGATCCTGCTATTAATATAAATATCATTGAGTGATCAAGTCTCTTTAATGTTTTTATTACTTTATCACTACTTATTACTGAATGATAAATGCTCGATGCACTATAAAGTAAAATCATGCTTATTCCAAAAAACAATACAGAAAAAAAAGTTGTCATTGATGATTCTCTTATATATGACTTAACAATCATAGCAATTAACGCAACAAGTGATAATACAGCTCCAGCTAAATGAGTTAATCCATTAACAGGTTCTCTTAAATATTTCTCCATTCTTATACCTCCTAAATTATTTCATATAGTTTTTAAAACTACTTATTACTATGTAAATAATTATTTCATATATTTGTTTGTATATCAACATCTGTTTTATGCCATTTATATCAGTATTCCCACTTTTTCATGAGATTACTTGAATTCTCTCTAATTTTCTATTAATATTATTCTTATAATACAATACGTAGTTTTAATTACTATGTAAGGAGTGAAATTTTAATGAACAACTTTGATATTGACAATTTTATAAATTCTCAAAAATCTTCTAATAATATTAATCTAGATAACTTTCCTGAATTAGATCTATATATGGATCAAGTAATTCAGCTCTTTGAAAGTAAATTAAGCTATACAAAAAGAAATGAAGATGATAAGCTTCTCACAAAAACAATGATAAACAATTATGCAAAGGGAAACCTTCTTATGAAGATCAAAAATAAAAAATACACAAAAGAACATTTGATTCTTATAGGCCTTATTTATAATTTAAAAGGTGCATTATCATTGTCAGATATAAAAACTATGTTTGATCCTATAATTGAAGCATTTTCAAAAGAAGAAGACTACCCACTATATGATGTTTATGAATCATTCTTAAAAATATATGATTTAAATCTGCAAAATTTAAGTTCTTCGGCTAAAGATATATATGAAAATGTTCGTAAACTTATAAATGATGAAAATGATAAGCTAGGAGAATTTGAAGAAAAATTCCTTTTAATATGTGCTTATGTAAGCATGAGCAATCTTTATAGACGCATGAGCGAGAAAATAATTGATGAGTGTTTAAGTAATTTAAAAGGAGGCAAAAAATAATGAAGAGTTCATTTGATTTAAAAAAAGAGCTATCTTCAATTAATGGAAAAAGTTATGGAGCTTATAAAAGCTTGACTGATAGATATGATTTTAAAAAATATATTTTAAGCATTGACCATGTTCAAGGAGATCCATTTGCATCTCCTTCTAAGCTTAGAATAATCATCAATCAAAAAACTGCTAAATTTCCTTTAGAGCTTTTTGATGCTCGTCATAAAAAAATAGCTTTAGAAGATTACCTAACAAGATTATTTTCATCTAATATCAATAAATTTTCTTCAAGAGTATTTGGATCTGGAAAAAGCGGTCTTATAAGCATAAGCAGATGTGATCAGGAAATTCTTGAAAGAACATCTTTAATAATTTCTTCTGATAAGATTGAAGCAAGATTTGAAGTTGGATTTCCTGCAAGAGGAAGATCTGTTTTATCTAAAGAATTAGAAAAAATCCTATTTGATTTTCTTCCACAGATAGTTGATAACACTTTAATTTATGAAAATTTAAATAAAAGCTCAATTATAAAAAGAATTGAATTAAGTGAAGATCAAAAATTTTTAAGAAATTATCTTAAAGAAAATAATTTAGTTGCTTTTATTGCTAATGATTCTATTCTTCCTCGTGAAAGTGGAATCTCTACAAAACCACTAAAAAGTGGTCTAAAATTTCAATCTCCAAAATCCATGGAAATTGAAATTTCCCTACCTTTCAAAGGTAAGATAAAAGGCATGGCAATAAAAAAGGGAATCACTTTATTTGTTGGTGGTGGATATCATGGAAAATCCACTGTTTTAAAAGCATTAGAATTAGGTGTATATAATCATATTGAAGGTGATGGACGAGAATATGTAATTACTGATGAAAGTGCTCTTAAAGTAAGATCTGAAGATGGAAGATTCATAACAAATACTGATATATCACTATTTATAAACAATCTTCCAAATAGAAAAGATACAAAAAAGTTCAGTACCGATAATGCCAGCGGAAGTACTTCTCAGGCTGCAAATATAATTGAAGGAATCGAATCTGATACTAAATTATTCCTAATAGATGAAGATACTTCTGCTACAAATTTCATGATACGTGATGATATCATGCAAAAGCTTGTAAGCAGAGAAAAAGAACCTATAACTCCTTTCATAGAAATAGTTAAAAATCTTTATGATAGATTAGGAATATCAACAATTATAGTTGTTGGAAGTTCAGGAGATTACTTTGATATTGCAGATTCTGTAATCCAAATGGATTCCTATGAGCCAAAAGATGTTACATCTGAAGCAAAAACTCTAAGCAAAGGAACTATATTAAAAAGAATTAATGAGTCATCACTTAATCTTTCAATAAATTTTGATAGGAAATTAAAATCAGGTTCTATAGTTTCTGGACCTAAAGGAGTAAAAATCAAAAATTTAGGTAAAGATGGATTATCTATAAACAAAAACACTATAGAATTAAGAGCTGTTGAACAGATTGTTGATTCTGAACAGGTTAATTCTTTAGGATATATAATGAAATTTGCTGAAGATAATATAGTAAATAATAATAAAACTTTAAGACAGGTTGTTTCTGAAACATTAGATTATATTTCTAAAAACGGACTTATTTCTATAAGCCCAGTAAAATACGGCATGGGAACACTTGCAATGCCTAGAAAACAAGAAATAGTTTCTTGCTTTAACAGATATAGAAACTTAAAATTATAATTTAATATTATTTTGCTTACAATTAACATTAAATATATATTCTAAATTAATAATTTACAATGAATAATGAAATCTTTGCACAATTCCTTTGATATTATGTAGTTTTATTACTTAGAATATATTAATAGAAAATAAAACTAATTTTAATACAATGTAAATTATATAAATCTATGATATAATAAGCAACATGAACTGAAAATCAGATATATTGACGACTACAACTCTTCGTCAGTATACAGAATATAAATAATATATTAAGAAATGAGGTAGAATTAGATTGATAAATGTATCAAATGTTAGTCTAAGATTTGGTGGACGTAAACTTTTTGAAGATGTAAATATCAAGTTTACTGCTGGTAACTGTTATGGTGTTATAGGTGCTAATGGTGCTGGTAAATCAACTTTCCTAAAAATATTATCAGGAGATGTAGAACCAAACACTGGTGAAGTTATCATTGCTCCTAATACTAGAATGTCAGTTTTACAACAGGATCACTACAAGTATGATGAGTACCAAGTTCTTGAAACTGTAATCATGGGTAATGAAAGACTATATCAAATCATGAAAGAAAAAGATGAGATATATGCTAAGCCTGATTTTTCTGATGAAGATGGTATAAGAGCATCTGAATTAGAAGGAGAATTTGCTGAACTTAATGGTTGGGAAGCAGAATCTGAAGCTTCTACAATATTACAAGGTTTAGGAATTGGAACTGATTACCACTTTAAAAATATGTCTGAATTAAAAGAAGCAGAAAAAGTTAAAGTTCTTTTAGCACAAGCTTTATTTGGAAATCCTGGTATACTAATCCTAGACGAACCAACTAACGGTCTTGACTTAAAGGCTGTTAACTGGTTAGAAGACTTCCTTGGAAATTTTGAAGGTACTGTTATCGTTGTATCCCATGACAGACACTTCTTAAATTCAGTATGTACTCAAATGGCTGATGTTGACTTTGGAAAAATCAAATTATATGTTGGTAACTATGACTTCTGGTACGAATCAAGCCAATTAGCTCTTCAAATGGCTAAAGATCAAAACAAGAAAAAAGAAGAAAAAATTAAAGAACTTCAAGACTTTATCGCAAGATTCAGTGCTAATGCATCTAAATCTAAGCAAGCAACTTCAAGAAAGAAATTGTTAGATAAAATCACTTTAGATGATATCCAACCTTCAAGTAGAAGATATCCTTTCGTAGGATTTAAACCTGAAAGAGAAGTTGGTAATGATATATTAACTGTTAAAGATTTATCTAAGACTATTGACGGAGTTAAAGTATTAGATAATGTTAACTTCATGGTTAACAAAGGAGATAAGATTGCCCTTATAGGTAATGAAATTGCAGTTACTACTTTATTCAAAATATTGGCTGGAGAAATGGAACCAGATAGTGGTGAATTTAAATGGGGAATAACTATAACAACAGCTTACTTCCCAACTGACAATACTGAATACTTTGAAGGATGCAACTTATCTTTGGTAGACTGGTTAAGACAATACTCTGATGAAAAATCTGAAAGCTATATAAGAGGTTTCTTAGGAAGAATGTTATTCTCTGGAGAAGAAGCTTTAAAAGAAGCTAATGTATTATCAGGGGGCGAAAAAGTTAGATGTATGTTATCTAAGATGATGCTTTCTAACGCAAATGTACTAATGTTAGATCAACCTACTAACCACCTTGATCTTGAATCTATAACAGCTGTAAACAATGGATTAAAAGATTTTAACAGTAATATTATATTTGCTTCACATGACCACCAATTCGTTCAAACTATAGCTAATAGAATTATTGATATTAAAGATGATGGTTCTATAGTTGATAGAGCTATGACATTTGATGAATATTTAGAATTCTCAAATAAATAATTATAAATCTAAAAAAGGATTCAGTAAAATAAAAACTGAATCCTTTTTTGTACATTAATTATTTAACATATCATCTACAACTTCATAAACATAGTCAACAAGATTATTAGCATATGGTTTTACAGCTTCTTCTGCTCCATTAAATGTATAACTGTTTTTAGTTATATTAAACATGGATATATCATTAAACGAATCTCCTACAGTATAAAGATTATCTGTACTAACTTTTTCATCTTCTAAAATCATCATGATGCCATTTCCTTTAGAACATCCCTTAGGAACAATATCTACAAAACACTGATTTCTATAAGCCTCAACATATTCTCCATATTTTTCTAGTATTCTATTTTTTACGTCTTCACATTTATCTATTGAACCACCAACATCAAATACACTCATCATTTTATATGTTCCCTCAGCTTTTCGTGCATATTCAATGTCTATTTTGTTAGAAAATGTCTCTATAAAATCCTCTTCAAGATTTGATGTATCAATAGATGAATTATTTATTAAATAAGTATCTTCTCCATTATCATAATACATTAAAAGAGTTCCATCATTATAAAATTCATCAATTATGCCATTTTTAACATCATAATTGATTGATTTCTCATGAATTATATTTTTATCTTTATCTAATACAGTTCCTCCATTGCAAAGTACTAAATAATCATATTCAAAAGGAAAATTTTCAAATAAAGACTCTACTCCACTTATTGTTCTTCCTGTAGATACTATAACTTTACAACCATTTTCCTTTAATCTTTTTAGTGCTTCTAAATCTTTTTTAGATATTTTATTATCTCTTATAAGAGTTCCATCCAAATCGCTGGCTAAAATTTTCATATGTATTTCCTCGCTCCATTTCTATTAAGCATATAGTATGATTATACTATATATTTCAAATAAAAAAGTTAAATTTAATATTCTCTCAAATATTTTTAAATTTTTCTATTTTGTAATTATATACATTAAATAATAATATTAACTAGAATTTATATCTTTTCATATTAAAATAGCAGCTTTTCAATTAAAATCTGAGCTGCTATTTTTAATAATCTAAATTATAATGATATATTATTTAGTATATTTGAGATGTAATAATTCATGAGCTTTATGTCCTCCTGGAGTACCCATATATTCATTATACATCTTCATTAATGCTTCATTTTTATAGGATTTTCTCTTTTCAGCATGTACATCTTGATTATATAAGACAGATGCCCTTACTTCCTTTATATTTATCTTTTCCATTTCCTTGGCATCAATATGAGGTTGACCTCCACCATTTACACATCCACCAGGGCATGCCATAACTTCCACAAAATGATATTTATTCATTTCTCCACTTTCAACAAACTTAGTTAAGTTAGAAGCACCATTAATTACAGCAACATTATAATTTTGACCGCCAATTTCAACTGTAGCTTCTTTAATGCCTTTTAAGCCTCTGACTTCTTTATATTCTATATCAGTTAAATCTTTGTCTTCTACTAAATCCTTAGCAGTTCTTAATGCAGATTCCATAACTCCACCTGTTGCTCCAAAAATAACCCCCGCTCCAGTATATTCTCCCATTGCTGGATCAGCTTTCTCATCTTCTAAGTCAGCAAATTTAATCTTAGCATCTTTAATCATTTTTGCTAATTCTCTTGTTGTTAAAACTGCATCTATATCCCTCAATCCGTCAGTTTCCATTTCAGGTCTATCGGCTTCAAATTTTTTTGCAGTACAAGGCATTATTGTTACAGTAAATATACTCTTAGGATCTAAGCCTTCTATTGATGGATAATATGTTTTACTTGCTGTACCAAATATCTGTTGTGGTGATTTAGCTGAAGATAAATTTCCTAAGAGCTCAGGATAATAATTTTCAGCTTGTCTAACCCATGCAGAACAACATGATGTAAACATTGGAAATGGTCCATTGTTTTTAGTTCTCTCAATAAACTCAGTTGCTTCTTCCATTATTGTCATGTCAGCACCAAAATTAATATCAAATATTTTATTAAAGCCTAATTGTCTTAATGCTGCATATAACTTTCCAGTTACATCTACACCATATCCCATTTTAAATAATTCACCCATAGAAGTTCTTACTGCTGGAGCCATAGCAACAATTACATGCTTATCTGGATCATCTAATGCTTCTCTAACTCTATCTATATGTGATTTTTCATTTAATGCAGCTACAGGACACGCCGCTACACATTGACCACATAATAAACAATTTGTTTCGTCAAAACATTTTCCTTCAACAGCCTGTACTTTTCTTTCAGAACCCTTACCAGCTATTTCAATATTACTAGTTCCAGTCTTCACCTTACACGCTGCTACACATCTTCCACATAATACACATTTGCTTCTATCAATTGTAATTGATTTACTTCTTTCATCTAAAAATTCTGCTCTATCAGCTACAACAAATGGCTTATTTGCTCTAGCTTTTGTTTTAATAACTAATTTTAAGAATTCACATGTCTCTCTTCTAGGACATGGTCCGCATTTGAATTCATGTTTATCAAGGAGCATTGCTACTCTCATTTTTACTCTTTCTTGTGTTGCTTCAGTATTAGTTCTTACAACCATTCCTTCCTCTACTTTTGTTAAACATGCAAGAGAAAGTGCTTTCTTTCCTTCTACTTCTACTGCACAAACACCACATTTACCAATATTTGAGCATTCCTTTAAATAACATAATGAAGGTATATCTATTCCATTATCTAATGCAGCTTGAATGATAGTTGTACCTTCTGGTACTTGAACACTTTTTTCATCAATAATTAAATTTATCATAGGATAAAATCCTCCATACACACTACTATTTTTTATATTTTTTGTAATAACAATATATATTTTAACATATTTTAAATTATTGTAATATAATTATTTTGGTAGTTTTATATAATTTTTAAAAAATAAGGAGATAGATTTATAAATTTACTATCCCCTATACTCCTGTAATTAACTTTATAAGTGTATTCCCAATCCTTTAAGTGTAAATTCGACAGTTTTTAATATTATAGTATCTAATTCTACTTTTTCTATATGAATAGATTCATATATAGCAGCTGTACACAATACTCCAAAAAATTGATACGCCATAAGTTCTGAATCTCCTTGTTCAATTGTTCCTTCTAGCATAGCTTCTTTTATGTTAATTTCAATTTCTTTTATATACTCACGTATTTTTTGGCGTAACTCATCCTGCCTCTTTTCACTTCCCCACAATTGGCTCATTACAACTTTGAAGAAATCAATATGTCCATAAAGAAACCTTAACTGAATTTCACTAATCTTTACTAATTTTTTTATAGGATTGATATCTGATTTTTGAACATCCAACACTTGATTCAGCAATATCTGAATACCTTCTTTAACAATGAAATTAAATATCTCTTCTTTACTTGTAAAATGATAATACAGTGTTCCTTTTGCTAGTCCTGCATTTAAAGCAATATCATCCATTGTTGCTCCTCTATATCCACACTCTGAAAATGTCCTAATAGCAGATTCAAATATTAATTCCTTCGTCCTATTCATATATATCTCCTCTTTTTCTATATCCTGTATTATTTTATTATACACTATTTAATATAAAATAAACTATATTCAATAAGTATATATACCTGCTTGCATTTCATAATTGTTCCTGAAATATAACTCTTAAATTAAAATGTATATAATTGCTTAACAAAGAATTTTTGATATTTAAAATATTTATGATAAAATTAATATGAATTATTTATAGTTATATCAATTAAGAAATGGAGGATAATCGTTAGATTAGCATATTATAAAAGTAATTCTTTTATAAATATCTGACAGATTTTTTTATGATTCAAATTTATAACAGAAAAACAAAATCTTATGAAGAAGAGCTTATAGCTGGAAAGAAGTACATTGAATGGACATATGAATCCCCTATTGGAAAAAATATAACTGAACTTATTGCTAAAAGAAAATTTTTCTCTAAATTTTATGGCATGTATTGTGATACAAAATTTAGTTCAAAAAAAATAAAAGCATTTGTAGATGAATTTCATATTAATATGAATCAATCTGAAAAAGATATTTCTCAATTTAAATCATTTAATGATTTTTTTATAAGAAAACTTAATGATACAGCAAGACCAATAGACAACAATCCCAATATATTAATTTCTCCTGGAGATGGGAGACTTACAGCATATGAAAATATTGATTTAAATAATCTCGTTCAAATAAAAGGAATGACATATAGTCTAAAAGAACTCATCAATAATAATTCTATTGCTGAAAAATATAATAATGGTATATGCCTTATATTAAGACTATGTCCTACAGACTATCATAGATTCCATTTTGTAGATTCAGGAATTCCAATACAAACTACACATATAAAAGGAAACTATTATTCAGTTAATCCAATTGCATTAAAAAGTATTCCTAAATTATTTTGTGAAAATAAACGTGAATGGTCTATATTACATTCCGATAATTTTGGTGATGTCCTAACAATTGAAGTTGGTGCTACATGTGTAGGTTCAATAATTCAAACATACACTCCTAACAAACCTGTTAAAAAAGGAGAGGAAAAAGGATATTTCAAATTTGGTGGATCAACTACTATTTTATTTTTTGAAAAAGATAAAATAAGAATTGATTCCGATATATTAGAACAGTCTAAGTTAGGGTTCGAATGCAAAGTCAATCTGGGTGAACATATAGGAATAAAAGCCTAAACTTAAAAATAACCTATAAAAAAACATTTTACTATCAATAAAAAATGGGCTAATACAACCCATTTTTTATTTAATTGGATATGTTTGAAAAATTTATTTATTGCAAAATTCTAAACTATATATACTAATTGTTATTTTTATTTAATATTATATTTTTTAATGAATTTCTAAATTTATCTATATCTTTTTCTAATATAATTAAATTAATATCCATTGCTTTAGCTCTTTCAACAACACATTTCTTGCATGGATTTTTTGTAGCTACTAAAATCTTTTTTACCACATTTCCTCCAAGTCTTTTACTGTATACTTCTAATTCATTTAATGCATCTTCATCATACTTATCAGAATCTTTACATGATATACAAATAAATATAGAATCCTTCACTGCAAGTACATCTAGTTCATTTCTAACTGTATTGTTACATTCTTCCCATAAAAATATAACACCACTTTTGACTTCATCAATTTCTTTAACCACAATATTAGTTAAAACTTCTAACCAAGTTCCACTTTTAAAAATCAAACTTTTTATATTCTCTTTTAAAAATTTCACTTCTATTTCTTCACATATTTTTGTATAATCCAAAACCTTCAAATCTTTAAGAT
>NZ_CAKVKB010000024.1 GCF_934754915.1 uncultured Clostridium sp. | reverse complement strand
ACAATTTATTAACAAAAATAATCCTAAATTATTTTAAAGCCTCTTTCTTAAAACTACTTTCTATTAATTCGATATTATCAATATTTTATAAGTTATTCATTTTGCTATCTAAATGTAAAATAATTATATAATGCACCTATTAAATTAGAGTCATTTTCAAATGTACATTTTTCAACTTTTATTTGAGGAAAATCACCTAATTCAGAAATTGCATCATAGCTTTCCTTTAAATTCTTATTTATATATTCTATTAAAATCGGCTGAGAACTTATTCCACCTCCTATTGATACTTTTTCAGGATCAAATACACATCCTAGATTAATTATCTGAACAGCTATTGTCTTTGTAAAATCATCCAGTACCTTTAATACATCCTCATCTCCATTATTTATGTATTCAAATACTTTATAACCATCTAAATCCTCTTCTTTTAATCCTTTAACATCTGCAGCAGCCTTTATTAAAGCACTCGATCCACTTTTCCTTGCCCATATGTTATCCAGATTATCTGGATCATTAATATCTGTTCTTATAAAACTGAATTCTCCAGCAAAAAAATGTTTTCCTTTATGCACTTTTCTGTCTTTTATTACTGCTCCTCCTATGCCAGTTCCAAGAACAACAACTATTCCATCTCTGCAATCTTTTAAAGATCCTCTCCACACTTCTGCTAAAGCAGCACATTTTGCATCATTTTCAATGGTTATTTTAATTGGACAGCGTTCTTGCAGTATTTTTACAATTTCTTTTTGATTATTATATAAAAGATTTCCTCCAGTATATGCATATCCTCTTTCACTGTCGATTAACCCAGGCAAACTCATAGCCATACCTTTTATTTCATCCTTAAATTCATCATATATTTTTCCAATCACTTCAACAAAATCCTCTATTTTTTCCTTTGGTGTTGGAACCTTTCCTTTTTTTAAAAACTCAGCTTCCTTTGTCATAATTGCATATTTAATAGAACTTCCTCCAACATCCAAAACTAAATACTTGTCCATAATCATTGTCCCCTTTACACTAAATCTAAAAATTACTTTATAAAAAGTCCGAGAAAAAAATTACAAGATTAATAATTTTCCAAAATTCTCAGATTATACAACAATATATCCTATAAAAACGCATACAAAACAATTTATGTATACGTTTTTATATGTTTATATTACCATTTTGATAATAATCAGTCAATATTTAGCGTTCCAATATAAAATTATTAATTTATATATAATTAAATTTAACTTTGTATTTGAAATATCTAAGTCATTATAATTTTATATTTTCTCCAATGATAATACATTTCGAATCCTTTCCATGTCCTATTTCTCCTGTTTTTATAATTGGAATATTTAAATCATTAACAATTTCTTTTGTCAACTCTACAATACTTGGTTTATATTTTTCTTTTTCCATTTCAGTATAACTTCCTAAAATTATTCCTCTTATTTTCTTAAAAACTCCAATATGTCTAAGCTGTGTTAGATAAGTTGCCATCTTTGCTGAATTGCCACTAAAACTTTCTAAAAATAATATTTTATCTTTAAAATCTGGCATATATTCTGTTCCTGCAAGTTTTAGCAAACACCTTATATTCCCCCCTACAACTATTCCTTCCATAAAACTTCCTTGAATCCACTCATAATTAAAATTTAAAATTGACTTATTTCCTTTTATAAATGTATCTTCAAAATTTTTTACCTGCTTTAATTTATCTGAATCTATTAAATTTCTAATTTGATATAAATATGATTTCTTACCTGTCTTAGCATATATAGAATTTAATACAACTGTTAAATCACTATATCCAAAATACGGTTTATAATATTTTTCTATTTTATTAAAATCCAAATGTTCCAATATCTCATTAGCCAGATCTCCTCCAGAAACATCAAATATAGCTTTTATTTTTTCATCTTCATAAAACTTCATTAATGTATCTGCTCTTTCTTTTCCTGTTCCATTATATGCTGAATATTTTCTATATAGATTATTACTCATAATGACATTAAGTCCCATATTTTTTAATACATACTCAAGTTCACATATTTTTTCTGTCATATTAAATTCCAATCCATTAGAACATGCTACTATTGCTACAGTATCTCCTCTTGATAATATTTTCATTTTATTTCTCCTATTGTTTCCCATTTTTAATTGCAATTCTTATTTAATTTCCATATATTGTTCATTGCATTTTCCATTAATTATAATTTTTATATAGACAACATAATTGTATCACAATATAAACTATAACTTTAAAATATTATCATTAAACAAATAAATTCTGATCCATAGTCTTAATATTTTTATCTATAACAGGTTCAAAATCCATTAAATCAATTATATCTTTTTGTATATCTACTCCTGGAGCTTTTTCAATTAGATAAAGTCTGCCTTTTAATAATTTGAAAACAGCTCTCTCTGTCACATATATGACATCTTTACCAAGATCCGAGGCTATACTTCCATTAAAAGTAATCTGATTAACCATTTTCTTGAATTTTATAGTTCTATTATTGTTTATTATTTTAACTTTCCCATTAATCATATACATTTCAAATCCTTTAGCTACAAAAGTTCCACAAAACACTATTTTATTTGTGTTTTGCGTTATATCAATAAAACCTCCACATCCAGCAAGTCTGTTTCCAAATTTGCTTACATTTACATTTCCACATTTATCACATTCCGCCATACCTAAAAAAGCCGTATCTAATCCTCCTCCATCATAAAAATCAAACTGATTTACCTGATCTATTATACATTGCGGCTTAAGAGAAGCTCCAAACAACTTTCCACTCTGAGCAACCCCTCCTATTGGTCCTGCTTCAACTGTTAATGTTATATATTTATGCATCCCGGATTCTTCTGCTGCTTTAGAAACTTCTTCTGGAATTCCTATTCCTACATTTACAATGTCACCCTTCTTTAATTCACATGCTGCCCTTCTTCCTATTATCTTTCTTGGATTTAATGTTTTTTGTCCTGACATAAAATTTCTTTTTATATTAATATTTTCTGGTGAGTTTATATTATAATTTTTTCTATCTAAATTTATATTTTCATTTCCATCTATGTCATGATATGCTGTAATCATAGAATTATATTTCATCCCTAATGCCTGAGAGTTTTCATTATTAGAAGAGGTAACTACAACATAATCCACATAAATTCCTGGAATTTTTATGCTTCTGCATTTCATTTCTCCTGAACATATTCTATCTACCTGAACAATAACAATTCCCCCACAATTTTTTACTGCTTGTGCAATAATAAACGCTTCTGAATATGTTGCTTCATAATCTAATGATATATTTCCATAACTATCGCAATAGCTACCCTTAATAAAAGCTGCATTTATATTAAGGTGATGAAATAGCAGAAAATCTTCTCCATTAAGTTTTATAAGCTCAACTAAATCTTGATTTGTTATAGAATTCACTTTGCCACCTTCAATTCTAGGGTCTACGAATGTTCCAATGCCAATTCTGCTCAATGTAAATTTTGATTTTCTTGCTATATCTCGAAATATGTTGCACATAACCCCTTGAGGAAAATTAAACCCTTCAACAATATTTTGATTCATCATTTTTGCAAGTTTAGGTGCTAAATTAAAATGTCCTCCAATAACTTTCTTTACAAGTCCATTATGAGCAAGATGGTTTAATCCCTTAGTATTTCCATCTCCTTGTGCTGCAGCAAACATAAGTGTCAGGTTTTTAGGCGTTTTACTATTTTCATATCTCTCTTCTAATGATTTTATAAGTTCTTCTGGCACTGAAAGTCCTGCAAAACCTGAAACAGCAACTACTTGATTATTTTTTATAAGAAAAGCAGCTTCTTTAGAATCAATAAATTTTACCATATGCAGCTCCTAAAAAATTATTTTTAGCCATTTAATATTCAGTTTCTATAGGGTTGTTTAGTTAGAAATAAAAAAATCAATGATAAGTACTTAATTTTGCTTTTAATACATATCATTGATTTTCGACATTGTAATCTATTCCCTTCAAGATTTTATTTCATTAATATCGAGGCGGTTAGGTTCTTTAAATTGATTTAAAATTAATACTTTATAATAAATTTCTGCAACATCCTCAACATATCTGGCCTTTGTGAGAAGTCCATCAATATCTTTGCTCGTTATTACCACCCCATGTCTTTCAAGAAGACATACATCATTTTTACTTAGAGGTTCTATAACACTTTTAGCAAGTTCTACTGTCTGCGCTCTCTCATAAGGAGCAACATATATATATCCTCCATAATGTCTTGAATCTGCAATTATTGGAGGTATAACCTTGTTAGCTACTGCAAATATTGTTGCATATAATGAATGAGCATACATTACAGATCTTACTTCCTTCTTCTGTTTATATATTTCTAAATGAAGCTTGAACTCACGACTTGGCTTTTTGCCTTTCTGAACTTCTATTTCATTTCCATTCATATCTATAATACATATATTTTCTGGTTTTAATTCGCTTCGACTCACTTGAGAAGGTGTAATCAGAACATATCCAGTTGAAAAATCTTTAATGCTGAAACTTCCAGTCTTTTCTTTACATAACCCATATTCTTCTGCTTTCTGAGCAATTTTTATAAGTTTTATTCTTAAATTTTCAAGCAAACTCATAACCTCCCATAATATACTACAAGAATACCCAAAGCCTTGTTATTTTTTTATCAATTTTATGTGTGATCTTTCCCTTAATGAAACTGATGACTGTATTCTCAATATATTATATGATTATATATGTTTTCTGTTACTAAATATTTATTTTAAGATTTTTTATATTAGTATAAATCGCCAAAAATAGATCAATAAAAAAATCTTTCAAATATTTTATAATTTATTATAAATTGTACATTGTTAATTAAAATCTATACATATTAAAATAGGATATATTCTTATGAGAATATATCCTATCCTTACTATCTTTAAGAAACCATTGCTCCTGAATCTCCTACATAATAACCGTTGATCCATGTGTTCCTTGCCATCTGCCCATTAGAATATAAATAGTACCAGCTTCCTTTATAGTTAACCCATCCTGTCTGCATAATACCATTTCCATCCATGTAATACCAATAGCCTTTTACCATTTTCCATCCAATCCCTGGAGCATTATTTTCAAGATAAATCCACTTTCCATCACTTGCTCTTCCCCATTGGGCATTAGTTCCTTCAATTGCCATCATACTCACTATATCAGTTGCACTTATAGGCCCAACTTGATCATATTTATATTCTGATATAACGTTATCTTCCTGATCATCATCATCCATACTAATTGCTTTTTTGGCAGAAAATGTATTCTTACCTGATTTCACATACTGATCACTCTTAGCTATATCATATGCCCCAAAACCTGGCAGTCTATTTTCAATTTCTTCTTTATCAAAATCATCTTTTTTGCTTGAACTTGCTGCATTTGCACCAATTCCTTGAAGCATTAACAAAGATAATACCAATGTTAGAATTTTTAATTTTTTCATTGTCCTCATCCTCCATAAAGCTTACAGAAATCATCTCCATTTTTATGATTTCTGTAATATATTACATAAAATCAAAATATATCTTCTAAATATTAATACATCAATAACTTTGCTTTTTAGGTATATTTTATTTTATTTATCGATAAAATAATTATTTTCTTAATAATATAAGATTATTTTTAAATTAAAAATGTACTTTTATCCAACCATTTATATTCTGGCTTTATTCTTTTTATATCTGAAACCAATTTATATAATGCTTCATCTTTCATCTTACATTCAAGCATAACATCAAAATCTCTATCTAATATTTTTGCTTTTTCTATAAATTCAATAAAATCATAAGGATTTATATAATCTGCATGTTTTCTGTCATTTATAAATTCTCTTGGTGATGAAAAATGAATTTTAGGTGGAAGTTTTTCTCTATTCCATGTATTGAATATACTTTCTAAAAATTCTTCCACTTTCTCTCCATCATTATTACAATTATGGTGATGTACATCTAAAACCATTGGAATCTTTAATACGTTACATAATTTTAAAACTTCTTTTGCTGTATATATCTTATCATCATTTTCAAGTATAAGTTTTGATGTTATCTCTTCTGGATATTCATTAAAATTATTTATAAATCTTTTGATACCTTGATCTTTTCCACCTGTTGCACCACCAACATGAAGTATCATTTTTCCCATATCATAATTCAGATCTTCAAACCATTCTGCTTGACATATAAGATTTATTTTTGTATTTGCTACCACTCTGGGATTTATACTATTGAGCACATTAAATTCATCTGGATGAGTATCTATCCTGATTTTGTTATTGTTTATTATTCTTCCAATATATTCAAAGTCCTTTTTAAATATTTCTCTATGCCCCCAATATCCTACTTCTGGATGTGTTACAAGAGGAATTAAAGCTGAAGTTATTCTATAAAAATGTATATTATTTTCCACATTATATCTCAAAATCTTTTCTAAGTCATTTAAATTGGATAACGCTACTACTTTAAGTTTATTAATCCTCTCCTCCTTAGTACTTAACTTATTATAATTTTTAAATGTAACAGTGCTTGAGCTTGTAACCTTTTTTCCAAGCTTCATAGATATTGCTACATAACCAAGTCTTACCTTCATAATTTAACTCCTTATATACAGTATTGAATATTGTATATATGTTCTAAGCAATAAACCTGAATAATAACCAAAGAAATCATACAAAAACTTTATCATTCGCTTTTAATTAGAACATATATTATACTTTATTTTTCTCAAATCTAATAATTTTAATCAAAAAACAGCCCTTCTCAAAATAAGAAGAGCCGTAGGTATATAAAAAGATTTATGAGCTTGTTTATAAGAACACGTTTACAATATATGTTTTACCCTATTCCATTTTCATTATAACTCAAAAATTAAAATATGTAAACAATTTATGAACTCTTTTTATTATTTATATTTCTATAAATAATCTTTCACTGTTTCATTATACTTAATACATCATTTACATTGCTTTTTATTGTAAATATTATATTTTCATCAATTTTTATTTTAGTTTGATTATCATTTACTTTAATTTGGTTTATTGTTAAATTATTAGACGACAACTCCCTATATCGTCCTGCCGAAACATCCACATTAAATTTTTTATCCTTCATTCCTGTTAATTTTACTATTGTTTCTTTTTTACAATCTTCATTTATCTTTATATGAATTATATTATCCTTTATGCTTTTACATATAGATTGATGATTAACTTCTGGAATTTTAACTATTTCAGCTTTTCCTGTAATTGTCATCCATCCTCCACTTAAAGCTGATCTAATAAGAATATCCATTTCATTTTTATCAGCAACATTCTTTAATACAGTTCCTAATTCACTTATTGTAAATTCAAATTTCATTTTATCATCTCCAATTAATATATAAAGTTTGATTAAATATATTCCCATTATTAATATATATACTAAAATATTAAAATTACATTTAAAATTTATTTAATACATGTAAAATGCAAAATTTGAAATGTAAAAAAATAATCATAATGTGCAGAACAACACAATAATCAAATAAACCTTGCAAAAATTTCATCATTAGATTGCAATTATAACATGATATATAATTTTCTTCTTTATATTATAATACAAAAAAAGAAACTATCACACAAAAATCAAACAATATTTATTATATCAATTTTAAAGTAACATCTATAAATATTGCAGTTACAATTCTTAATGTGACAGTTATCTTTTCTTCATATTGACTATTTAAATATTAAATTTTAAAATCAGATGGATCATATTTCTTTGCTTTTGGTTCTCCAAAAACAGCTTTTACACTTTCTTCTTGTGCATTATGACTCACATGTTTCTTTTTTCTGCTATTATCTGCTTTCATACTTTTACCCATGATTATCACCTCAAATTTATGATGCTCTCATATAAGTGGTTTTATTCAAAATAGATTTCTAATTATTATTTGTTATATTTTGAGACGATGATTTTTTAGGATTTAATTCTTTTTTCACCAGTTTATTTCCAGTTTTTGAAATTATGCCATCAGAATAAACTTGTAAAAACTCGCCTTCATAATTTATTGCTTTTCTTGTTGTAAGTTCTGTAACTGTTTTTGATGCTTTATCATTAATATAAATTTTTCCTGAATAATCTATTGAAATATCTTCTTTAGGAACTGATTTTGATAGTTCAAGTATATTCCATTTTAAATTTTCACCATTTAATATAGTATAATATATCTTTGTTATGCTTCCATTTATTTCTTCACCAAAATATACATAATCATTTATATCCGCTCCTAGTATTCTCGCCTTAGAAATATTTGGTATATATATATTATCCGGGCTATGCAGAATAGTGACACCATCACCCATCTCCATAACACAGTTAGCATTTGTAGTTGGAACTACAATATCTCCTATATCTTTATTTTCTCTTACAAGAGTCATTTGATTCATTACATTTAATGAGTATAAGTCACTCTTTCCATTTCCTTTTCTTATTTTTATATAAAACACATTTGTAGCTGTAGAAAATTCCACATTTTCTATAAATTCATTGTTACTGTTAACTGGAATCCTTATCTCATTGTAATTAAAATCAACAATATTGGTTACAGTATCTTTTTTAGCGTTATATGAAATTGGTTCATAATATATTTCGCCTTTTTCTTTTACTTTTTGAATTACTATCATACTGCTTCCCTCAGTAAGCCATTTATAAAATACAACATCACCCTTATTTTCAGGATTAAATACATTTTCTTTATTTTCTTTTGAGTCTAAAACTTTTAAGTTTTCTCCATCAACATAAGCAACAAATCTTCCATCATGGGATACTGATATATTTTCAACTCCATCTTTCAAAGCTATCTCTTCATTAACTTCTTGTGGTTCTTCTGGTTTCTCTTCTTCAACCTTTTCAGCTTTTATTTCATAATCAGTAGCAAGATATACATTCTCTAAATATAAAAATATACTCTGCTGTATAACTACTGCCAATAATGTCCAGACTATTACTCTCAATATATTTTTCATCTATCTGATCCTTTCATAATAATTATGTTATTCTACATAAAATGCTGTAGCAACACTTCTTTCTCCATTCCATGCATTTGGTGAATTTATAACATCACCTTTGTAATACATAGTTGATGAATATCCACCATCAAGTGCTCCTGCATTTACAGCACCTCTTTCCATCATTATCTCCTGAACATCATATAAGCTTGCTCCTGGCGCTGTTATCTTTCTTCCATCAATTACAAGGAAAATTACTGTTCCGTCCTCTTTCTGACCTACTGCAGTTCTAGGATTAAGCCCTTCTGCCATCTTATCCTTTACTTGTCTTACTCCATTTATTATTATGTTAGGTTTTCTGAAACACATAGCCTCACGCACATTAAGTTTTTCAAGATCTCTTAAAGAATGATCTCCTACTATAAGTTTTCCTTCTTTTGTAAATGCAACTACATTTTCAATTTTATCCTTATTAACATTTTCAGTAGGATATATCACTTTTCCATCCGATATTACAAATCCTCCTGGTTCTGCACCTGTTCCTGCATATACTGTTCCATCACTTGATTCATCAACAAATGCTCCTCCATTTATTGCTGCTATAGCATTATGCTCTTCTGCCATTTCACTTGTTTTTTGACCAAGCCTCCCCAAATATTTAGTCATTGCAACTTTGATATTTTTGGGATTTTTTATTTCAAGTATATATGCACTATATCTATCTGTATTCACAGTATATGATTCTATTTCCGTTCCACTTGTATATTTTATATTTATTTTATCCATATCCTGATTTGTTTTTTCTTCCTGTTTTTCATCTGCTTTTACCTGTGCTGATGTTTCTTTTATTCCAAGAAGGTTGTTTATAGTTTCCTGAGACATATTATCTGTAATCAAGTATGCATGCCTTGTAGCTAAAATTGTGTTTATAAGTGCTCTTCTTGTATTTTCATATGGTCCGAATAATAATACAAGGGGCGTGGTTATTCCTAAAAAAACAATTATATACATAATTGATACAAGAAATACTAAAGGTCTGAATCCCTTTTTTTTATCTTTACTGCTCCTTTTTTTTCTTGTCACTCTATATTCCTCCAAAACAAAAATATTTTAGCTTGTCCTAATATTCTTCAGCTATATAGTAAACTTCAATTAAACATTATACCATACTTAAAACAAGTATGTATTACATTTTTATTATTAATGAAAAAATAAAGCTGAACCACATAGATACAGCTTATTTATAAATTTACTAATTTTAATTAATTTGAATTTTTCCTATTACTTCCTTTGAAACAGCAACTTCAGCTTCTTTATAAGATAAATGTTTTTCCTTATCCATATTTTTAACCGCCACAGAAAGCATAAGCTTTATTCTATTAAGCTGGTTTACATTAGATGCTCCTGGATCATAATCTATTGCAACTATATTTGAATCTGAATATTTCTCTTTAAGTGCTTTTATTACACCTTTTCCTGTTACATGATTTGGTAGACATGCAAATGGCTGAAGACATACAACATTTTTTGTACCGCTTTCTATAAGTTCAATCATTTCAGCCGTAAGGAACCACCCTTCTCCTGTCTGATTTCCAAGAGAAATTATTGGTGATGCCATTTTAGCTAATTCCCTTATATTTTTAGGACTTGAAAATCTTCTACTCTTGTCAAGGTATTTTTTCATAGTACTTCTATATGTTTCCATAAATTTTATTGCAAGATTATAAATATTCTTTGTCATTTTCTTGCCGCCTAAATAATCAGCTTTAAATTCCTCATCAAATGCTGAATAAAACATAAAATCAAGAAGATCTGGAACAACTGCTTCTGCGCCTTCTCTTTCTAATGTACCAACAATATCATTATTTGCAGTAGGATGAAATTTAACTAGTATTTCACCTACAACTCCTACCTTTGGTTTTTTGATATTTAAAAGTTCAAGTTCATCAAATTCTTTTATAATATTCTTAACATTTTTTGAAAACTCTCTTCGGCTTCCATTTTTCACATTTTTCTTCGCTTCTTTATTCCACTTATTATACAATTCATTTGCAGAACCTTTAACTTTTTCATAAGGTCTTGTCTTATATAAAACCCTCATAAATAAGTCTCCATAAACAAGTGCCATTAAAGCTCTGTTTATTAATTTTAAACTTATCTTAAATCCAGGCTGTTCTCCCATACCTACTGCATTTAGTGAAATTAAAGGAACTTGTCCAAATCCAGCCTTTTTTAGAGCCAGCTTTAAAAAGCCTATATAATTTGTTGCTCTGCATCCACCACCAGTCTGACTCATTATAACAGATGTATTTTCAACATCATATTTACCTGATTTTAATGCTTCTATCATCTGGCCAACTACGATTATTGATGGATAGCAAGCATCGTTATTTACATATTTCAGACCTTCATCAATAGCTTTATCATCCATTGATGGAAGAACCTCAAGATTGTACCCTGACGATCTTACAGCTTCTTGAATTATATCAAAATGTATTGGAGACATCTGTGGACATAATATTGTATGCTTCTTTCTCATATCTTCAGTAAATATCCTATTATTATATTCAATTTTTTCTTCCACAGGCTTATAATTCTTTCTTATTCTCTCATCCATTGCAGCTTTTAATGATCTTATTCTTATTCTTGCTGCTCCAAGGTTATTACCTTCATCAATTTTAAGTACAGTATATATTTTTCCTTTTTCAGATATTATTTCAGATACCTGATCAGTAGTTACTGCATCCAGACCGCATCCAAAAGAATTAAGTTGTATAATATCAAGACATGGTTCATCTGCTACATATGATGCAGCTCTGTATAATCTTGAATGATATACCCATTGATCTACTACTCTAAGTTTTCCATGAAGTTTTCCCATATGGCTGACACTATCTTCTGTCAACACTGCCATTCCATAAGATGTTATTATTCCTGGAATTCCATGATTTATTTCAGGATCAATATGATAAGGTCTTCCACATAGTACAATACCTCTCTTATTATTGTCTTTAAGATACTTTACTACCTCTTCTCCCTTACTTCTAATGTCATTCTTATATTTTTCCTGCTCCTTAACGGCACATTCTACAGCTTTTTTGGCTTCTTCCATGGTTACATTGAATTGTTTAAATTCATCATGTATTCTCTTTATTAATTCTTTTACATTATTTAATGATAAGAAAGGCTGTATGAAATTTATATTTTCTTTTTTTAATTCATCTACATTATTTCTTATAACTTCCGGATAAGAAATAACCATTGGACAATTATAATTATTATCAGCTTCCTTATACTCTTTCTTTTCATAAACTATACATGGATAAAATATATTCTTTATTCCTCTATTAATAAGATTCATAATATGTCCATGAGTAAGTTTTGCTGGATAACATGCTGACTCTGATGGGATTGTTTCAATTCCAAGTTCATAAATCTTCTTGCTAGAAGGAGCAGATAATTTTACACTAAACCCTAAATTTGTTAAAAGAGTAAACCAAAATGGATAATTTTCATACATATTCAACACTCTAGGTATTCCAATAACTCCTCTTTTAGCCTCTGATTCCTTTAATGGTTTATAACCAAATGTCCTCTTATATTTGTAGTCATATAAATTAGGAAGTTTTTCCTCTGCTGTTTTTTCTATTCCACTTCCTCGTTCACACCTGTTACCTGATATGAACTCTTCACCTGTTGAAAATTTATTTATTGTTAATAAACAGTTATTTCCACATTTTCCACATCTCTTAAAACTTGATTCCATTTTAAAATCATTGATTTTATCCTTTGTAAGAAGTGTTGTTCTATGTCCTTCTTCAAATCTTTCTTTTGCTATTATAGAACATCCAAATGCTCCCATAAGACCTGCTATATCAGGCCTTACTGCATTTCTTCCTGAAATTTTTTCAAAACTTCTAAGAACTGCTTCATTGTAAAATGTTCCACCCTGAACAATCACCTTTTCTCCAATATCACTTTCATCTCTAAGCTTTATTACTTTATATAATGAATTTTTTATTACAGAATAAGATAATCCTGCTGATATATCAGAAACCTCTGCTCCTTCTTTTTGTGACTGCTTTACTCTTGAATTCATAAATACAGTACATCTTGAACCAAGATCTACTGGTGCTTTTGAAAAAAGGGCTTCTTTTGCAAAATCTTCAACCTTCATTCCCAGTGATTTTGCAAAACTTTCAATAAATGATCCACATCCTGACGAACAGGCTTCATTTAATAATATACTATCAATTGCTCCATTTTTTATTTTAAGGCACTTCATGTCCTGACCGCCTATATCCAAAATGAAGTCTACTCCTGGGAGAAAGAAATCAGCTGCCTTATAATGAGCTATTGTTTCAATTTCACCAATATCTACATGAAGAGCAGCTTTTATAAGTGCTTCTCCGTACCCTGTAACTGCACTATTAGCTATAGTTACTCCTTCAGGAATAATATAATTTAAATTTTTTATTATATTTATAACTTTATTTAATGGATTTCCTTCATTGCTTCCATAATAGCTATAAAGCAATTCATAATCTTCACTCATAAGAGTTACTTTTGTTGTTGTTGAACCTGCATCTATACCTAGATAAGCTCTTCCCTTATAAGTGTTTAACTCCCTTCGTTTTACTATTTCTTTGTCATGTCTTTCTTTAAATTCTTTGTATTCAGCTTCATTTTTAAATAGAGGCTCTAATGTTTTTGCTTCCTCTTCTTTTATTTCTGAAATCTTAGAAACTTTATCTGCTATTTTCTTTAATGTTGTCTTTTCTTTATCAGCAGATAATAGTGCCGATCCAATTGCAACAAAAAGCTGTGAATTTTCTGGAATTATTGTAGTTTCAGGTGTAAGTTTTAAAGTTTCTATAAATCTTTCTCTAAGTTCTGACAAGAAATATAGCGGACCACCCAACAATGCTACATTTCCTCTTATAGGCTTACCACAGGCAAGTCCACTTATTGTCTGATTTACAACTGCTTGAAATATTGATGCTGCAATATCTGCTTTATCAGCTCCTTCATTTATCAAAGGCTGCACATCTGTTTTTGCAAATACCCCGCATCTTGAAGCAATTGGATATATTATTTTGTGATTTTTAGCAAGTTCATTAAGTCCTCCTGCATCAGTATTAAGCAGAACGGCCATTTGATCAATGAATGCACCTGTACCACCAGCACAGCTTCCATTCATTCTCTGTTCTATACCGCCTTTAAAATATGTTATTTTGGCATCTTCACCACCAAGTTCAATAACTACATCTGTCTGTGGTATAATTTCCTCTACTGTCTTTGAGCATGAAATAACTTCCTGTACAAAATCCAAATCAAGCCATTTAGAAATAGAAAGACCCCCTGAACCTGTTATACATATAGTACAATCTATATCTCCAAGGGCATCATAACATTTATTTACTAATGATATAATGGTGCTTCTTATATCTGAAAAATGCCTTTCATATTTACTATAAACCAACTCATTGCTGTCATTTAAAATTGCTAGTTTTACTGTAGTTGATCCTACATCTACACCTATTTTATAATTCATCATGTTTCAAATTTCACCTACTCTATTTTCATTCATACATTCTAACATAGCTTGGCAATAAATTTACCCTATATAATTCAAAATTATACCATACAACTTTTAAATTTTCTATTATTTTTCTTTTATACAAAACATATAGACTTATCAAAAACTATATTTGTTACAATTTCTTGAATATTATTACAATCATTAGTCAATAATAAAAATGATTTATTTAAATCTATTTATTTTATGGAGGGAATGCTTTAATGAATTATTTCAATGAAGGAAACAAATTTTATAATAGAAAAGAATATAATAAAGCAATTGAATGTTATCAAAAGTCAATTGTTCAAGATTTAAACAGACCATGTTCATACTATAATATAGGTGTTTGTTTTATTAAATTAAAAAAATTTGATGATGCAATTGATATGTTAAAAAAAGCAATTTCCCTTCAAAAAGAAAGTAAATATTATTTTAATTTAGGTTATTGCTACAGCATGAAGAATTGTCTTGATAAAGCTATACGTCACTTTAACTTAGCATGGTCTATGGCTCCAGATGATGACGAATGTGAAAAAGCAGTAAATTTAATAATATCAAAACTAAAAAAAATATAACAGAGAAATGGAATCACCTCACCATTCTCCTGCTATATTTTCAATTTTATGTTGATTAAATAAATTGGAGTCAAAATAATTTCCAGCACTATAAAATGTAGGATCTACATTAATCCATATATTTTCATGCTGTAAATAAACCTGATTCCATGCATGACCTACATATTGTTCACCATCATAAGCTTCTCCACTTACAAGCCTTACTTTTAAATCTACCGCTCTGGCCATAGCAACATAAAGGCAAGCTTTATCAAAACAGATTCCTTTTCGTGTTTCAAATGCACATATTGCTCCACTTTCAGGCATTTTACTTCTGTCTGAATCATCCAAAACAACTTCTGCTTTTTCATTATCATATTCTATGTTGCTTCCTATCCATTCATATAAAGCCCTGGCTTTTTCCCTTTCACTTGAAATTCCTTCAGTAAGCTGAATTGCTTTATTGTCAATATCATTATTGGATTTAGTTCCTTCATCTATGGTCACACCATTATATATTATTATCTCTTTACCAATATTTCTTGATTTATACTCAAATTCTTCTAGTAATTTATACAAATCATTCTTTAACAATATACCATCCGTGCTATTATTTTTTATAATTGAAGGAGTCATAATCAAAAATATTAATATTCCACCTTGAATAACAGCAGAAATCACACCAATAAAAACAAGAAAAAATTTCTTCATTTCCAATTTTTTCCTCCATTAAATTTTATAATCAAAATCATTTGTTCATTGGTTTAATACATCCTTATATATATTATTCAAAATCATCTATAGACATTACATCTTTCACAACTTCTTTTACAATATCATATGAATATCCCTTGGATATTAAAAATCGATATAACTTTCCACTTATTTTATAAGTATCCTTTTCACTTTTTTGTATAACTCTAAGTTTCTTTTCTGCCAGTTCTTTTGCTTTATTCTTTTCATCTTCCTTATCTATATGCTCTAATTTTTCCTCTACTATTTCTCTCGATATTCCTTTTCTGATAAGTTCTTGTTTTATTCTCTGACTTCCTTTTGAATTTAATTTATCCCTTATAAAAGCCTCTGCATAATAATCATCATTCAAAAATTTATACTCTTTAAGGAACTCAATAGCTGATTCAACATATTTTTCTTCATATCCTTTAGACTGAAGTTTTTCTCTTACTTCCTTTTCTGTCTTATAGCTTCTTTCTACTATTTTTAATGCTGAATTTTTGCACCTTATATATGCTTCTTTATCTGCAACATGTTTTAATTTTTCAGTATCTACTATATCTTTTACTTTAAGATTTTCTTTATAAACAAGCTCTGCACTTATTGAAAAAGCATATTCATTATCAAGATATATATTTACTCTATCTTTATTTCTCTTTTGAATTTCTATCTTTGTTATTACTGACATATTATCACCTTTTCTTTAATTACAGGTCTTCAATATATGAACTGTTGGATCTTTCAAAACTTTCTTTCCTATTTCATTTATCTTTTTTACATTTAATGTATTAAGTCTATTCATATCATTTAGGAATTCATAAATATCCTCATCTTCAAGAGCCTGATGAAGCATATAATTACATAATTCTGAACTATCTTCTAATGTAGAAATAACAGCTGTTTTATGAACTTTTTTCATTATATCAAGGTCTTTTTCTCCAATTACAATCTTTCCTTCAACAACATTCTTTAATGTTTCATCAATAGCCTGCTTTGCCTCTTCAATATTTTCATTGCTTACGGCTGTATATATATATAATGTCTTTATATTATTTGTTATTTCCAAATGAGTGTATATATCATAAGCCAATCCTCTCTTCTCACGTACCTCTCTGAACAAAAGAGAATTGGAACTTTCTCCAAGTCTATGATTTAATATTCTAAGTGGGAGTTCGTCATCCTTATCAATATCATAAAAAGTATATAAATAAACTATTGTGCTCTGCTCAATATCTTTTTTATAACTTACTTCTACTACATTTTTATTCTTTTCTTTAATTATTTCCATATTTTCATTTTTCCTTCCAGACCACATGCCAAAATGCTCTTCAATAAGTTTTACTGCTTCATCATGACTGAGTGATGATACCATTGTTATAAGTGCATTTTCAGGAGTATAATGTTTTTTATAATATTCTTTTATTTCATTTCTTGTGAATCTGGCAACATTTTCTTCAAAGCCCGTAACTTCGTACTTCAATGGACTCTTATCAAAAGCTGCTTTATTTACATTTTTAAAACTCAAATCTTCAATATCATCCTTGCTCATTCTTATTTCAGATAATATAACCCCTCTTTCTTTTTCTATCTCATTTTTATCAAACTCTGGGTTTATTATCATATCGCCTAAAAGTTCTACTGCATTTTCAAATTCCTCTGCCAGGCAACTTATTGTATATACTGTTACATCATAATCTGTATATGCATTATACTCTCCTCCAAGAGCTTCAAGTTCTTCATTGAGCTTTTCATCATTTCTTTTCGTAGTTCCTTTAAATAGTGCATGCTCAATAAAATGACTTATTCCTTTTTCGTTCATCTTTTCATATAATGCTCCTACCTTTATTCCTATATTTATTGAAGCTATCTGTGTATCTTTATTAATAGTTATTACTTCCAATCCATTTTTAAGAATATGCCTTTTAGCATCAAAGTTTAATTTTATCATTCTATCTGTTCTCCCAAATATGTTTCGTTTCTTCATATAATATCTACTATTAATAATACTTTAAATTCAAATAAAAATATAGTATTAAATACTTACATAAAAATTTATTTCTAATTATTTAATGTTTTTATTTGATTATTGATGATAAAATATATTTGGATATTTGTATAAATTTATTACTTTTTGTGATAGATTTGACTTATTTTTATGATAATATTATAAATAATTATTATATATTTGAAATTATGAAGCGTTGTTAGGAGATGATATTTTATGAAAAAATCTATTTTAATTGTAGAAGATGAACTTAGAATACGATTTTTATTAAGAGACTATTTAATGAAGGATGACTTTAATGTATTTGAAGCTTCAAATGGTGAAGAGGGACTTTTTGTTTTCAGCACACAAAAAATAGATTTAGTAATTCTGGATATAATGATGCCTGTTATGGATGGACTCACAATGCTTGAAAAATTAAGAGAAGTTTCAACAGTACCAGTAATACTTCTCACTGCAAAGAGTGAAGAAGATGATAAACTTCAAGGATATGACTATGGTGCAGATGACTATATGACAAAACCATTTAGCCCAAAAGTTCTTATTGCAAAAGTAAAAGCACTTTTAAAAAGAAGCCGTGAAGATGTTGATTCAAGTTCTCAGGATTTTAATGGTCTTACTATAAACAGGCTTTCGCATGAAGTAAAAGTTAATGGCAAAGAAATAACTTTATCTCCCAAAGAGTATGAACTTCTTGTATATCTTATTACAAATGAAGGAATTGCTTTAAGCCGAGACAATATATTAGATAATGTGTGGGGATTAGATTATTATGGAGATATAAGAACGGTTGATACAAATGTAAAAAGACTTCGAGAAAAACTTTTAGATAAATCCAACTTAATAGTAACAGTCCGTGGAAGCGGATACAAATTTGAAAGCAAACAATAAGGATGGTTTATTTTTTATGAGACACAGTTTATCAAAAAGACTTTTTGCTATAACTTTATCCCTTATACTCGGTTTAATGATTTCTGTATACTTTACCCAGGCTGTGCTATTTGAAAAATTTTACGCTTATAAGAAAACCCGTTCTCTTGTAAATGAAGTAAGTAAATTTCATGATTTGTATTCACTTCATATTGATAAGAATTCTCCAAGAGATAAAAATTTTTATAAAGCATTAAAAAAATTTGAAGAGGACAATAGTGCACAGATTGCTATTACATCACTTAATGGGGACATCTTGTATATTTCAAGTGAATATAATGGTGACAGTATAGTTCCTCAAACTCTTGCTGGATTTTGTATTGACTTAATGAATAATAAAGATTTGATTAATGATGTAATAACTAATTCTAAAATACAATACACAACTTTTTCAAGTGAAAGTACTAACATAAAAAAAATAGGTATTATTAGTCCAATGTCTCTTCAAAGCAAGAATGACAGTTTAATATTCTGTGTTTCTTCAATACAGCCTATTGAAGAAGCTTCCAGCGTAATAGATGAATTTTTCTTTTATTTATTTATTGCTTTAATAGCTATTTCTGCAATACTTGCTCTAATATATTCAAATATGGTTTCAAAACCACTTGTAGTATTAACATATGTGGCTAACAAGATGGCAAATATGGATTTTTCAATGGTATGCTCTACTGAAAGAGAAGATGAAATAGGAAGTCTTGCCCAGTCACTCAATATGCTTTCTGATAATCTTCAAACAGCTCTTATTGACCTTCAGGAAAAAAACAAGAAACTTGAAGATGATATTGAAAAAGAAAGACAAATTGAAAATATGAGGAAAGAATTTACAGCTAATGTAAGCCATGAATTAAAAACTCCTATTGGAATAATTGAAGGATATGCTGAAGGAATAAAAGATGGAATTGTAAAAGGTGAAGATGCAACTTTGTATCTTGAAACTATTATAGATGAAGCAAAAAAGATGAGTGTTCTTGTTACCAATATGCTTGAACTTTCAAAACTTGAATCAGGTGCTTCAAAACCAAATTTTGAAGATTTTAATATAAATAGACTTATATCCAAAGTAATAAAAAAGCATGAGCCTGAATTTGAAGCACATAAATTTAATGTACATTTTAATTCATCCAGTCCTTATAGTTATGTTTATGCTGATGCATTTCAAATGGAGCAGGTATTTACAAATCTTATTACAAATGCAATAAAATATACACCTCCTGGGAATGATATAAACATTAATATTAAAGAAGGATTAGATAAATTCAGACTTTCTGTTCAAAATATGGGTACATCAATTCCTGAGTCTGAAATCAATAAATTATTTGACAAATTCTACAGAGTTGATAAATCAAGAGAAAGAACTCAAAGAAACAGTACAGGTCTTGGTCTATCAATAGTAAAAAACATCTTAAAACTTCATAATAGCGAATTTAATATCAGAAACATTGATAATGGTGTAGAATTTTATTTCTATCTTGAAAAAATAGTTGTTAATGATGATGATGACGAGATCTAAGATAAAAAGGAAACTGCAATTGATTTAGTATTTCAGCAGTTTCCTTTTTCTAAATTTATGTTTTTTAATTAGATAAATCCTCCATCAGCTCTTATTATTTGCCCTGTAACATATGATGAATCTTCAATTGCCAAAAACACTGCAAGTTTTCCTATTTCTTCAGCTGTTCCAAAACGTCCAATAGGAATTTCATCTTCAAGATTTTTTCTATCATCTTCTTCAAGAAAGGAATTCATTGATGTATCAATAACTCCTGGTGCAATTCCATTTACTCTTATGTTTGAAGGAGCCAATTCCTTTGCAAGAGCTTTTGTGAATAAATTTATTCCTCCTTTGCTTGCTGAGTACAGAACTTCACACGAAGCCCCTACTTGACCCCACATTGAAGATATGTTGATTATGCTTCCGCTCTTTTTTGATACCATATGATTCACCACATGTCTCGTCAAATATATTGGTCCCATTAAATTTACATTCATTATTTTATCAATAGACTCCTTATCTGAATCCATAAAAAGCCCTATTGTACTTATTCCTGCATTATTTACAAGTATATCAATTCTACCCATCGTTGTTATTATTTCATCAACCATTATTTTAGTTTTTTCATAAGAACTTATATCTTCCTTCACAAGAAGTCCATAGCCATTTAATTTCTTTATTTCTTTTAATGTATCTTCTGCACCTTTATCATCCTTAGAATAGTTTATTACTACGCCTGCTCCTTCCTTGGCCATTTCTATTGCAATAGCCCTTCCAATTCCTCTTGAAGCACCTGTAACAAGTGCAGTCTTCCCACTTAGTCTTCCCATCTATTTAATATGCAGGTACATATATTTAAGATATGCGCCTGACATACACCACCTTTCATTATTATTTTAGAGTTTCCTTAAATACTCTCTTTACATTTCCAGAAAAAACCTTATCAATTTCTCTTTGTGTAAAATTATGCTTTTCCAAAACACTATATAACTTATCAAATTCAGATGCATCTCTTATTTCTACTTCATTTGATATTCCATCAAAATCACTTCCTATGCACAATACATCTATTCCTCCCACATTTTTTATATGTTCTGCATGAAGAGCAATGGATTCAAGTTCTGCAATTTCTTTATCATGATTCTGTAAAAATTCAGAACAAAAATTCAGTCCCATAATACCTCCTTTATTAGCAAGTGCTCTTATCATATCATCTGTAAGATTTCTTGGATGATTTGTAATAGCCCTTGCATTTGAATGAGATGCAATAAATGGTTTAGTGCATATATCAATAAGATCATAAAATCCTTTATCTGACAAATGGGATACATCCGGAATAATTCCCAACTTCTCACATTCATAAACAATTTCCCTGCCTTTTTCAGTAAGTCCCTTGTCTTTATATTTAAATTGATAATTAGGATATCCAAGTTTATTTTTATAATTCCATGTTATTGTAAGAATTCTTATTCCCTTATTATAAACATCATGAAGTTTATTTACACTTCCTTTTACTACTTCTCCTTCTTCAATTGATAAGAATGCTCCTATTTTATTTTCTGATTCTGCTCTGTTAAGTTCATCCATATTCTTTACTATTTCTATATCTAAACTATTAGCTTCAACTTCATGGATAAATCGTTCATATATCTTAATAAATTCCTCATAAGGATCAGGATTTAATTTCTGATCAACAAATATTGCAAAAACCTGTCCAAGACAATTTCCCTTCTTTAATTTTTCTATATCCACTTTACATATACTTTTATTTAAATGCAGTTTTTCATAAAATATTCTTCCTGCTGTATCACAATGAAGATCTATGAATTTCACCTATACTTCATCCTTTCATTTTATATGCTGATTTATTAATAATTTTAAGTAATTCTCTTCAAAAAGCTATTTTTAAATTCTTCCTATATAGTAAAATAATCTGCTATTTTTTGAGGACCTCCGGTAACTATTCTGTTTATATAAAGATTATACTTATCATCAACCTCTATCTTCCATTTAACAAGACATATCTTGCCCTTTGTTATTTCTATAGTAGTCACAGATGATGGAAATACACAACATCCATCATTGAAATATAAACCTTCAGATGGTCTTGGAAATTTATCATTATGAGTATGTCCACAAATAATCATAGCATTCTCCTTTTTAGAAAGTCTTCCTAAGATTTTGTCTATCTTATCCCCCTTGTCATAATTGCTTGCAGGACTGGTGGGTGCCTTCATCCCCCCAACGCCTTCAAGAAATCTCCAGATATAACGAACCAAAAATCTTCCTATCTTCCAAAACTCACAGTTCATGCTATCAACCTGATGACCATGGAATGCTAATATTTCCTTATTTAATGGAGTATAATTCAAAACTGCACATTCATAAAATTTTATATTAGAATATAAATTAAGCATAGTGCATGGAAAATCATATCCAATATTATTATATACTTTTTTCTGCTTCATTATAAATTGCGGATTGGATTTTATCATATCATGATTTCCATACAATAGACATAGCTTATTTTTTTTATAAAATTTTCTCAATATCTCAAACACATTATCATAATTATACGCAATATCTAAAATATTTTTATTTTTCCATAATTCATCTCCATCACCAATTTCAACAAGCATATAATCATTATTATAATAATATTTTAATGCTGCTTTATATATATTTTCATTCAGCCTTAATGAATCTTCATATCCTCCATTTCCTCTGTGAGCATCACTTATAAACACTATTTTTGAATCATCATCAAAATTAATATGGCATCCTTCTTTCCTAAGTCTTGAAAGAAGCTCTCTGCTTTTTTTACACTTAGCATCCATATATTTCACTCTCATATTATTTTTTCACTTAAATATAATATGATTATTTTTTTCAGTTGACTCACTATAAACACATAAAATCAAAATAATTACAAGCTGTATATCTTATAAAATATAATTCTATAAAAAATACAGCTTTTTTGAGTTTGTTTTCTAATCTACAAATCCTAAAAGTTTAAGTACTTCTTCTCCAATCTTCCTTTCAGTTCCTTTGTAAGGATAACAGTGTATGTGAATTGCCGGATTAAAATTAAGTTCTATTATTCCATAAGGTTTGTTTTCATCACTATAATCTTCCAACATCATATCAACTCCACATATTTTAGCATTTACTGCTCTTGCACATGCAACTGCAATATTTTTAAATTTTTCTGGTATCATATCAGTATAATCTATACTGTCTCCTCCAGTACTTATATTAGAATTTTCCCTTAAATATACAATTTCATTTTCACTAGGAATATAATCAAAAGTTTTGTTCTGAACTTTTAAAAACAGTGCTGCATTTTCATCCAGATTTATTTTTTCAAGCGGGGTAACATAATGATATCCTCTTAAAGGATCCTGATTCTTAATTTCTACAAGCTGTCTTATTGTCTTTTTTCCATCACCTATAACATTAGCAGGAACTCTATGAAGAATTCCACACACTTTATCATTAATTACCAAAAATCTATATTCCTTACCTTTTATAAATTCTTCTAAAAGCACTGTATCATCATACTTAAAAGCTATTTCAAAAGCTTTGACAAGACTTTCTTTATCTGTTCCTTCACTAAATATGCTTATTCCTGTTCCAAAATTAGTAGATTTAGGTTTTATAACCACAGGTTTATTCTTATAAAGCTCTGCCACACTTCTTCCTTCCTCAAGAGAATTTACTTCAATTCCCTTTGGGACTCTTATATTGCATTGCTCTAAAACTTTTTTTGTAACGCTTTTATTTTCCATAATAAGAACACTTACATAATTATCTTTTGAAGTTTTTGTAGCCTGTTTTACATATTCAATTTTTTCTTTTCTTTTAAGAGATATAAAATTTTCATTTCTATCTAATACATCAACTTTTATTCCTCTTTTTACAGCTTCCTTCATCAATATCTGAGTTGATAATTCAAGATCTTCAAAACCTTGAAATTTGAATCTATTTTTATAACTATCTTCTTTATACTTTTCAGCTAGTTTCATATAACCATTAATGTATCCATAAGACTTTATAAATTCTTTTATTTTATATGAATATGTAAACTTATAATCAGTTATTTTTTTTATCATATTATCTAAAACATTTTTATCATCAATTCCTAGATAGATGCACATTTCCTTCATTTCGTTCAGGATCTCAATTCCCCATGATTTTATGGATATGCTTCTTCCATCTTTCATTAATTGAACTTCATCAGTTCCATGTTCAGATACATTTTTCTGATTTTCAGCTGCTTCTTTCTGCCACTTTCCATAATCAGATTCTTCTTTAGTTAAAAGATATATATTAAATAACTGCATAAATTTAAGGTCTTCAAGACTTATTCCTCCTTTTTCAAAAGGATTAATATCTATATTTCTATATTCCAAATACTCTATTCCATCTTCATCTAGAGATTTCATAAAATCATCAATATTTTTAGGTTTAAGTCTTACCGAACTATATAATTCTTTATGGCTTTGTATTAAATCATCATTTATAAATTTATTCAGACTTTCCATATAATCATTTGCAGTTGTATAATCCGGAAAAAGTTCATTCTTGTTCCTATATCCACATGTTCCATTTCTATAAGAAACTGCTCCTTTAGTTGTAAGACCATCATCTCCTATTCTATTAGATGTTCTCATATTACATTTTTCACAACCATAACTTTCATGAACTACATTGCTTGCTCCTAAAAGATATATTACAAGCCACCTATATCTAAGATAGTTTCTAGCAACTTTAAGATAAATAGAATTTTTAAATTCTTTATAGTTTTTTACACACAAACTATCAAACAAATCTTTATTATCATAAAGTTTTTTTAAAAATTGTTCATCAAACGAAAAATTGTAATGAATGCCACATATAAGCTGCCTTTTTCCTCCATATTTTCTTATTAAACTCTTTCTATATTCATAAGCTGACCTGCCTTTTTCATCATCTTCATACTCTGCAATTTTTATTTTATCATCATATGGTACAACACTTGGCATTGATTGTGGCCACAAATATTCATCACCTATTTCTGATATGCATATATCATACAATGAATTAGAAAAATCATACACCTGCTCAGGCGTTTTTAAAGGTGGTGTTACCATTTCAATTTGACATTCAGCAAAATCTGTAGTTATATACGGATTTTCACTTTTAGATCCAAACCCTTTAGGATGAATACTTTGCGCTAGATTACCATTTTTATAAATTCTTAATGCTTCACGCTCTATCCCATAATTTCCTTTTAATATTTCATATGATGAACATATTTTTCTTAATTTATCTAACATATGTAATTTTGTTACTGAAAATTTATAATGTCAGTAACTTTCCCCTTCCTTACTTTATTTACCATATAGTGCTTTTTTCAAATAATTTCTTAATAAATATATATTCCAATAATAATTAAAGAAATCTCTACTAAGATTTCATCCTTCATTGTTAATTGAAATATATATATAATCATAAAAGATAAATTTTAAATCTATTATTCTTTACATATATTTTCACTATTCTGTGTTATTATACTTAATAGAAAAAGAATAACTTTATTAGCATTTATCAAATTCAAACTATAATAACTCCATAGTCCTCTTTTTCTGCATTCCACAATTCCGCAGTCCATAAGAATCTTCATATGATGAGACAGTGTAGGTTGTGTAAAATCGAAATCTTTCAATATTTCACATGCACATTTTTCATTGCCAGATAAAATTTCTATTATTTTCAATCTATTTGTATCACTAAGCGCTTTTAATATTCTGGCATTCTTTTCATAATCCATTTTTTCACCTCTTACATAGATACAATTCTATATAAGAGTATATATTTTTATTGAGCTCTCGTCAAATAAAGTTAATTATATACTATTTATTTGCCTTATTTACAATGAAAATCTCTCATTGATTTATATAAATTAATATATTCATATAAATCTATATATTTTATATTAGCTCTCTTCAAGAACCATATATTAAAATAAGCTAATTTATAATTTCGTATATATCGCAAGCTTAAATTTACATCTAAAATTTATCTAAATATAATATCAAAGAAATCTTGTAAAGATTTCATCCTTCATTGTCAATTTAAAACACATATTCATTTTTTTATATCCATAATTGTAATATTTACAAATCGCTCTGGATGATAAAATTCCAGCTTTGTTATTTTGTAAAAAATATTACTTTTAAATGATAAAGTTATCCATTGTTCCGTATCAAGATTTATTAACACTTGATTTTTTAAAAGCAGATCTTCTCCTATTTTATTTCTTTTCATATAATTTTCTCTTGTAACTATTTTTTGATCATTATATTTCATATAATCTCCTCACTTATATTCACATTCACCATAGATATTATAATTAAATTATAATATCTATGGTATTCATTTACAATATTTTACTCAAAAAGTATATGATGTAACCTTATTCAAAATTTCTCAAAATCCACTTTCTATTCATCTTGCCATGCTTATAACACTTTAAAATTATATTCAAAATCTATTTCATACTTATAAATCAAAATTTGAAATAAAAAATAATTTAACTACATAATAAATAAACAATAAAATCAAAAAGAGCATCTCAAATGTTAGAATTTAACATTTGAGATGCTCTTTTTTTATTGTACAATATATTTTATTCTTAAAAGTTTTTTATATAATTTATATTTTAGCTATTTAACATCATATTATTGTTTTCTATGTGATTGCTTTTAAATACTAATTTTAACAAAACTGGTGTTATTATTGTTGTAACTAAAACCATTATTATAACTGGTCCCACAAAATAATCACTCATTATTCCAAGATTAATTCCTTTGCTTGCTACTATAAGAGCAACTTCACCTCTTGATATCATCCCTACTCCTATCTGCATAGATTCTGAATTTGTATATTTACATAATTTAGCACCAAGCCCACACCCTATAATTTTGCTTATAACAGCCGTAACTGTCAATAATATTGTAAATAAAATTATTTTTAAATTCATTTCTGGTAGTGTTATACATATACCTATGCTTGCAAAAAATATTGGTGATAAAAGCATATATGATGTAGTTTCAAATCTGTTTTGTATATACTTACGTTCATTATTTTTTGATAAAATAAGTCCTGCTATAAAAGCACCAGTAATATCTGCGACTCCAAAAAACTCTTCTGCTGAAAATGACATTAATAAACATATGACAAATGCAAAAATAACAAATCTTCTCTTATCAACATTGTACTTATGAGTCCATTTATTAAACAGAACAGATATAATTACTCCAAAGAATAAAGCTACTACAAAAAAGCCTACTATCTTTAATGTTACTATATACAAATTTATATTAGGATCTGCCATGCTTGTTACTACAGTTAAAGCTAAAATTCCTAATATATCATCTATTATTGCAGCTCCAAGTATTGCGTTTCCAGCTCTGGTAGATAACTTTCCTAGTTCTTTTAGAGTTTCAACAGTAATACTTACTGATGTAGCAGTCAGCAAAATTCCTATGAATATATTCTCAAGTGTCAGACTTACATTTGGCATTTTATTATTATTAAATATTTCTGCTACAGCAAATCCTCCTAAAAGAGGAATAATAACTCCTAATGTAGCAATTATTAAAGACGCTTTTCCACTCTTTTTCATTTCATCTATATTACTTTCAATTCCAGCTGTAAACATAAGAACAATCACACCAAGTTCAGCTACCTGGCTTATAAATTCAGTTTCTTTTAAAATATTAAGCATTGCTGGGCCAAGTATCACCCCTGCAAGCAGTGAACCAACTACTTGCGGAAGATTAAATCTTCTTGTAATCAAAGACAGACACTTTGTGCTCAAAAGAATTAATGCAATATCCAACAAATATTCATATGACATAAGCCCACCTCGTTTATATAAAACTCTTTTCTATATTCTACCACTGTATTTTACAATTTAAAACAATTATGATGTTTTTATTCTAATATTTTATTCTAGAATTCTTCTCAGAAATCAATAGTAGCATATTACAGGCGTACCTTCATCAATATTATAAAATATACAGCTTGCCAACTCATATGGCAGATTAACACATCCATGAGACCCATTTGATAGATATATATTTCCTCCAAATTTATATCTCCAACTTGCATCATGAAGCCCTATATTCCCATTAAAAGGCATCCAAAAAGAAACTGGTGATCTATAATTTTCACCTACAAGAACAGAATCTTTATCTTTATACTTAAGTTTATACGTACCTTCAGGAGTTATAGTTCCATTAGCTATGCATCCAGATACAATATTTCCTTCTGCTATAATATTTCCATCCTTATAAAACCATAGATATTGTTTTGTTAAGTCTATTTCAACACATGTATTTTCAATATCATTTATTATAGTATTCATACCTGTCTGCACATATATTGGTTCTCTGCTTGTCTCACTATTATTTTTTAATGTATCTATAAGTGCTTCTTTTTCTGCTTCTCTATTTATTTTAAATCCATAATCACCGCCTTTTATTGTGACATTTCTTCCACTTGTACTATACATATTTCTAATCTTTCCAAGAGTATCATACTTATCGGCAAATTCATTCACAAATTCCATAACTTTATCTTCATTTATAAATGAATTATCTTCATCATCCATATCAATCCAGTTCATCATAGTATTTATATCAATTCTTTCTTCTTGTGTTCCAAGATTATACACCACTGCTGATTTTTTATATTTCTCTAAAGCTTTCTTCCTTTTTAATATTTTTTCTGAAGATTTAGTGTATTCAGGATTTTCATAACAGTTTTCATCCTCGATATTTAAAATACTTTTCTTATATGATATATATTCTTTTATCTTTTCTTTCAATTCATTCTTTTTAATTTTGTTTCCATAAACTTCATCCTCAACTTGAATTTCTCCATTCTTATATACTAACTGAGGATTCTTAGGTTCAATAATATTATTCTCATTGAATATACTAAGATTATCTATAATGTTATCAAGCTCTTTTTCATCATATTTTATCAAATCATCCACATTCTTATTTTTTCCATATAGAAAATTCTTAATCCAAAAAGATTCTTTTTGTTGATTTTTTATTTCTTCAATAATATAATTTTTATCCTCGTCATATTTTAATTTAAAGTCTTCTCCTTTAATTTCTTCTGATACTCCATCTCTTCCTTCCAATAAAATAACATAGTCTGATGTTTCTTTCTTTATATAGTTTTCTGCTTCTTCTACTGTCTTTCCAGATATATCTATGCAGTTTATGGTTGTCCCTAAATAAAAATGATTTGCAAAATATATCTTCAAAAAACCATATGTACCACCTAATGACAATACTAATATCATTGCTATAACTATCTTTACTTTTCCTTTGGTCTGTGCTCTGCTTTCTTTTCTTTTATATCTTTTTCCCTTATTCTTTTTTACTAATTTTAATTTGTTTTTATTTCTGTTCCTCTCTCTTCTGCTTATCATGGTATTGTTATTATTATAACTATAATGTTCATTATCAAAATCGCTATTATCTATTGTCTCATAATTATGCTTATTAGTTCCTGCATAATGTTTCAAAATAATATCACCTCAAATTTCATAAATAATTCAGAATGAATTACTAATAACTTGTTAATTATATCATGTTTTTTCTTTTATAATTGTATAAAATATATATTCTTCTTAATCTCAAAAAATATTTTGTAAATTACCATAAATTCTCCTTTTGTTATTTTTAATGTTATAATATAATTGTTGAAATTGGAAATTTACAATCAATAAAAGATGAAATCTTTACAAGATTTCTCTTAATTATTATGTAATCTTATTATTAAAAAAATATACTTAATGATTTTTCATGCAAAGGAGACCTTATTTTATGAAAAAACTTCTCAGTAAAATGAGACAAGCAATAAACGACTATAATTTAATAGAAGATGGCGATAAAATAGCTGTTGGACTTTCTGGAGGCAAAGACAGCCTTACTCTTCTTCATCTTCTAAATACATATAAAAAATTCGCTCCACAAAAATTTGAACTAATCGTTATAACTTTAAATCCCGGAAATGTTGACAATAGCCCCCTTCATCTATTATGTGAAGATCTTCACATTCCATTTTATGAAATACAGACAGATATACAGAAAATAGTTTTTGAAATAAAAAAAGAAAATAATCCATGTTCATTATGTGCAAAACTGAGAAGAGGAGCACTTCATAATAATGCGGCAGAACTTGGATGCAATAAAGTTGCTTTAGGACATCATAAAGATGATGCTGTTGAAACTCTTATGCTTTCTATCGCTTATGAAGGTCGTATCAACTGTTTTTCTCCAAAATCTTACATGGATAAAGAAAACATAACTTTAATACGTCCTATGGTGTATATTTCAGAAGAATCAATAAAAAATACAGCAAAAAAATATAATTTCCCTATAATTGAAAACCCCTGTCCTGCAGATAAAAAAACTAAAAGGGAAGATATGAAAAAACTTATATTTGAATTAAATCATAAAATACCTGGCTTTAAAGAAAATCTTTTTAGGGCACTCACTAATAAAGAACAGCTCTTTATATGGGATAAAAATTCTATTAAAAATGAATAATTATTACAAAATTCAATTATAGAATATCCTTTAAAAATTTTTTCGTATTAGCATAATAAACAAAAGCAATTCAAAATATGATATAACACAGGCAGGCATTCATACTATATACTGATTTGAATTATATGAAATATCCACATTTATGTTAATAATATTAAAAATCAATCGACTATATAAATATCGATAAAATTTTTATATAACAGATTATTATAATATTTCCAGTTAAAATATTTGATAAAAACTTAATGGAGATGATAAATTATGAGTACCCAGAATTATAATTATTTAAATTACCTTACTGCCCGTATGTCTTTGGAAAACAATCTTTTTTCTTCTAATACATCTTCAAAAAATACAAACACCCTTACTGACTGCAGTTTTCTTATAAATGGATATTCTTCAAAAAATAATAGTTCTTCATCTTATCTTGATCTTGTAAAATCAAGTTTGAAGCAGATTCAATCTTCGAATGCTTCATCTAATACAGCTTCAATCAATAAGATAAAACATGAACTTTTTGATTCCTTAGATACACTAGCATTTAAAAATAACACTCTTGAAATTACTGAAAATACAAAATATAAGGTTCAGACACTCACTCATGGACTTGTTGGAATAATTACATCACAGCTTGGAGTAAACAGTTTATTATCGACTCTTTCTTCTGACTATAATGATATGTCATTTTACACAAATAAATATGAATTTGAAGATGTAACTCAGACAATAAAATTAATGAACTCACTTGTTTATGGTAAAACTGCTGACGAAAAAGTTTCTGCTCTTAAGGAGCTTTACCCTTCTATGAAAACTGACGGCGGCAGCCTTGATCTTCTTGAGAGATTAAAAAAACTTGGTGTTACTCCTGAGCAGCCATTTGAAGTAAAGGGATGTACTGGCAGACTTGTAATTGATAATAATGGAAATATCTATACCGAAAAAGAATACAACATAATTAAAAACAAATAATTTATGCCCATAGCAAACCTGTAAATCGAGCCTGCTATGGGCAATTTCCAAAATTTAAAACCATTTTATCTGTTCATCATAATATCCCTTTTTATAATCTTCTATTATATCTCTCATTTTATACACTAACCCATATTCACTACATTCACTTTTAAAAATACTCCATAATCTTTTATATTCTGGAGATGGACATTCATAATCATTTCCATAAGCATCAATATATTCTTTTACAAGCTTTCTCTCAGGAAAAAGATTCAATAATTTTTCATAATAATACTCCCTCTGGTTTCCTCTAAGAGTCATTCCCATTCCATAGGCAAAAATGAATTTTGCTCCACATTCATATGCTTTTTTTACTATCTTACATATATTGTCTTCTGTGTCATTTATAAAAGGAAGTACAGGCATTAACAATATTCCTGTATATATACCTGCATCACTAAGCTTTCGTATAGCTTCAAACCTTTCTGAACTAGGACTCACATTAGGTTCTACAAGCCTGCATAATTCATCATCATATGTTGTAACAGTTATCTTTATGAGCACTGGGGAATGTTGCTGTATTCTTTTTAATATATCAATATCTCTAGTTATCAATGGACTTTTTGTTGCAATTCCAATTCCAAACCCAAATTCATCAATAAGTTTTAATGCTTCTCTTGTATGTTCATATTTATATTCAAAAGGATTATATGGATCACTCATGGCACCAGTTCCTATAACCCCTTTCTTCCTCTTCTTCTTCAATTCCCTTCTTATGATATCCGTAGAATTTTTCTTTGCTCTGACAGTATCAAAATCATTTATATTGTAACATTCACTTCTCGAATCACAATAAATACATCCATGACAGCAGCCTTTATATATATTCATATTATAATTAATTCCAAACCATGAATTTCCCTCTACATATGATGATATTATGGTTTTCGAATCTATATACTCCATAAATATAATCCTTTCTATAATCCATATTCCAATTAACAGTGTACGATGGACAATTGACAATGAACGATAAAATCTTTTCAAGATTTTTTTAATTATTATGTAGTTCTATTATTGAAACTTATATCTTAATTACAACTTTTTCTTATAACTAAATTAAATCATATTTAATATGACATATGTATGTCATATTTTATATTAAGCTGCCCCGAATACTTATTTTTCAATTATATCTTTTTCAATTATTTCCTTAACTCTTTCTGGCTCTTCAAACATAGGACTATGTGCTGAATTTTCAAATAGATAAAAATTCTTTTCTGGTGCTTCTATAGAATTTAAATACTCTTCAGCCATCTCATAATTTACTGTATAATCATATTTCCCTGAAAAAAAGTAAACCGGAACATCTATGTTCCTAATTTTTTCTCTTAAATCAGCAGTATCTCTCTCTTCCCAGCTCAGAATTATTGGAAAATATTTTCCCTCTCCATAAATTTATCTTTTCAGCTACTGTTATAATTCCTAATAATATAAACATTGCATACTTCATCCTTTTAAATATATTTTTCATTTCCATTCTATAACCGCTCATTTCTTTTTGTAACTATTTTCCACTATGTTTAGTATATATTCGAAAGTTTACATTGTCAACATTAAAAAATAAAAGTAGATGTATCTATATTTTTAACTATATATACATCTACTTTTAAAAATAATAACATCTTAAAATATTATAAAGTTTCTATATTGAAATTTTGACTAGTTTTTGACGAATCAGTTTTTAAAGTAATATTTCTAATAATTCTTCAGGTGTCTTTACAACTTTAAAAGCTCTCGCTTGTGTAAGTTCTACTGGATTTCCATATCCATAAAGTACACCAATACATTTTAAACCATTTTCTCTCGCACCTATTACATCATGTTCTCTATCGCCAATCATGATTGTTTTATCTAAATCCTTAATTTTTGCAGTTTCAATAGCATATTTTATTACATCGCCTTTTTTTACTCTTGTTTCTTCAAAATCAGCTCCACATATAAAGTCAAAATACTTTGCCAAATCAAAATGATCTAAAACTATTTTAGCATGTGCTTCTGGTTTAGATGTTGCAATAATTAATGTTTTTCCATTATCTTTAAGAGTTTTTAACATTTTTTCTATTCCATCATATACTTTATTTTCATAGATTCCCTTCTCTACATAATATTCTCTGAATTTTTTTATTCCAAGTTCAGCCTGTTCATCATCAAAACCATAAAATCTTTTATATGAATCATTTAAAGGCGGACCTACAAATTTTTTTAGCTCATTTAAATCCTCAACCTGAATTCCAAAATACTCTAGTGCATATTTAACTGCTTTTGTTATTCCTTCTCCTGAATCTGTGAGTGTTCCATCTAAATCAAATAATAAGTATTTAAAATCTTTTTCCAAATGTATATACCTCCAAGTTATCTTATATTTATATATTATAACATCTATTTTTTATGTATCAATTGTTGAATTATGGTAGATAATTTACAATAGAAATATTACAATTAAACATAGATGATAAAAAATAAGTTGAGCCATTTGCCCCATCTTCCAGCAAACGATTTGAAGCCCTTGGTATATTATCAACTTTAAGTATAACTACAAGTATTACTCTAATGCCTGTTCTTCCTTTTATTGAAGATAATGAAAAAAATATTCTGAAGATTGTTAATAAAGCTGATTATTATGGCGTGAAATATATTGTTCCATTTCTAGGTATGTCTCTTAAAGACAGACAACGTGATTATTATTATAAAAAACTTGATGAGAATTTTCCTGATATTAAGGAAAAATATATAAAAAAATTTGGTAATCGATACAAATGCTACGATCCTAATATAACCAAACTTGGTTTTACTTTAAAAAATGAATGTTCAAAATATGGTATCTCCTTAAAAATGCCATCATATGCTGAAAAAATATCTGGAGTTCAGCTTAATTTTCTTAAAAATTCTTAATCTCCAGATACTTTTCAATCACAATAAAAATATGCTGCTAATTTCACATATTTTATAAATACAATTTTATTTTGTTTAAATTAATGCATTATGATGATTATTGTATACTATTTATCAGGCATATTTTTTTGTGATATTCTAACATCCAATAATCTGCCCACATGAATTTTTTCTAATTTTTCACAGTTACTGCTATAAATCACTTTACTCTTTATCATACGTTTTACTTCACTTCTTGAAATATTCAAAATATCTGATAAAACTTTATCTGCACGAACCTTTAATTCATATGGATTGGCTATTATCAAATTTGTCTCAAAATTCGAATCACTGCTCTTTTCCTGTTTTTCTTTAAACAATATTCTATATCTTATTTTTTCTTCATCAACAACTGCTTTATTTATTGAGAACAATTCCTTTTTTATTCCATATTGAAATGATAATTCTAGATCATTATTTAAAAATCTTTTATATTTATCATCATCAATTTCAGTTGATTTTACTCTTTCATAGATACTTAAATTGTAAGTATGTTTGCACTTTTCACATTGATAAATAAGCCATACATCAAGTAGATTACCATTTGCATTGATTCTAAAATTATTTGTATTTATATAATCAGTTTTACATCCACATTTAGGACAATTTCTTATAATCTCATAAGATTTTTGTGGTAAAATTTCATATTTATTTTCTACATAACAGCTCATACTGCATCTCCTCATATCCTGATACTTTATTGATATTGGATCTGCAAAGGCTATATGCCAATATGAACAATTTAACTTCTATAACTGCATAAGCCTCTGCTATGCAATATTATTTGGTCTACACATACGCACTTCCCCTTTCTGTCTTTAATGATATATCCTAAACTTCCTTCATTCCACCTCAAACTTTTTTCTAAAAAATAATGAGCCATTACACTTATATGAATTATTTCATTTAATCTAAAATAATTCCTGTGAATGACTCATTTTAATTATACAGCCAGTTTCATTTTGCTTATAATTCTTTGTATGCTTTTTTCTGATAGAAAATACTTTTCTGCAAGCTGAGATGTTTTTAAACCTTTTTTATGATCAATATAAATTTTATTATTTCTTTCCTGCAGTTCCTGTCTTATATTAGTTCCATTTCCCCATTTTTTACGTTCATTCTTTTTTCTTGGAATATAAATACACTCTCCATCAACATAATTCTGAATTAATTCTATTATTTCTGCTGGCAGAATATGTTCTGCTTTTTTATAGCTCATTTTTGCCCTCCTAAAATCATTAACTCTTAGGAATAGCAACAGCTATAACATTTTTTCTATAATGCTGCAATAGCTGATGCTATGCAAACATAACAGGTCTTGTCATAAAATATTCCTCCTTATTATAATAATCTGAAAATCATGTGTTTTTCATATTAATATTATTTTACCACCAAAAAGCCTTGTATTCAAAATTATTAATAACAATTTCAATTCATTACGTCTAACACTGCACTTTCTTTATATATAAACACTGCAGCAAATAATATCATAATTTCCAAGCCTTTAGATAGCATCTAAATATATTCTTTAATTACTTGACCAATTATTTTTATACCTTCAACAATTCTATCTTCAGGCATATTTGAATAATTAATTCTGAAATAATTTTCATGTCCTCCATTTGGGAAGAATGGTCCTCCTGGAACAAAAGCTACATTCTTTTCAAGACACTTCAAAAGAAGTTCTCGTGCATTTATATTTTCAGGAAGTTTAATCCATGTAAATAATCCTCCTTCAGGCCTGTTAAATTCAACACAGTCTGGGAATTCTTTTTCCATTGTATTTAATGCAAGTTCACATCTTTTCTTATATAATTCACGTATTCCTTTAATATGTTCATCAATATCATTCAATTCAAGGAACTTTGCAATTTCCATCTGTGCTGATGTATTGCACTGAAGGTCTGTACTCTGCTTTATTATTACAAGTTTTTCTATTATATCTTTATGAGCGGCTACCCATGCAATTCTATATCCTGGACAGAATATCTTCGAAAATGTTCCAAAACATACAACATTTCCAGTCTTATCAAATGACTGAAGTGAAGGAAGGTTTTCTCCCTTATATCTAAGTTCACCATAAGGGTTATCTTCAATAATAACCTTGTTATATTTATCTGCTACCTCTACAATAGCTTTTCTTCTTTCTAATGGCCATGTTATTCCTGTTGGATTCTGGAATGTAGGAATCGTATAAATTAATTTTACCTTAGGTGTGGATTTTATTATTCTTTCAAGTTCCTCGGGAATCATTCCATCCTTGTCTGTAGGAACTTCTATAAACTTGCATTCATATGCCTTAAATGCACTTATTGCAGCAAGATATGTAGGACTTTCACACAAAACCACGTCATCCTTATTTAAAAATATCTTACCCATTAAATCAAGTCCCTGCTGTGAACCATGAGTAATCAATATATTATCATATTCAAGATGTGTACCTATTGTAGTATTCATTCTCTGTGCTATCCATTTTCTTAATGAATCAAATCCTTCTGTTGTTGAATATTGAAGTGCTTTTCTTCCACTTTCCTCAAGAACTAGCCTGTTTGCCTCTTTTATCTGTTCAATAGGAAAAGTTTCTGGCGCTGGAAGACCTCCTGCAAATGAAATTACTTCCGGTCTCTGAGTAACCTTTAATATTTCTCTTATTTCAGAAGCCTTAAGTGAAGACATCCTTTCTGCAAATTCAAATTTCATATCATATCACTCCTGTTAATAATTTACTTATTAGTTATTTTAATATTGATATTGTATGAGTTCAATGATAAAATTGTATGCAAAACAATATTTTTTAAGGAGTTTTATAATAATGCCTGTAAATTCATTTGAAAACTATCCAATGTCATGGAAGCCAGATAGAAAAATTCTAAAACAGCCTCTATATAAATCTCTTGCCTCTGCCTTAGAGGAAGATATACTAAACGGTATTTTAAAACCTGGAGATAAACTTCCCCCTCAAAGAGAACTTGCAGATTTTTTAGATATTAACCTAAGTACAGTTACACGATCTTTTAAACTTTGTGAACTCAAAGGCCTTATAAGCGGTCATACTGGAAGAGGCACTTATATTTCATCTGATGCTCACGTTTCATCAAAACTTCTGTGCTGTGAATCAGATAATAATTGTATTGATATGGGAGCAGCTTTTCCCATATATGATCAAAATAAATATATAATTGATTTTATGAAAAAGCTATTAAAAAAGACTGATATTCATAATCTTTTAAAGTATACCGATTCATGCGGATTACTCTCTCATAGGATTACTGCACAAAAATTTCTGAATAATTTCAACATAAATGCATCACCTGAAAATATCATGATTTCTTCTGGTTCACAAAATGCTTTAGCTATAATACTTATATCCCTTTTTAATTCCGGTGATAAAATTGCAACAGATCCTTTAACTTATCCAGCATTAAAAACCCTTGCCAATAATCTTGGAATAATATTAGTTCCTATTCCATTATTAAATTCAAAGATAGATATGACTGCTTTTGATTCATTATGTAAAAATGAAAATATAAAAGGCTTATATCTTATTCCTGAATTAAATAATCCAACTACATATTCTATGTCTTTAAATGAAAAGAGCAGTATAGCTAGAATAGTTAAAGAAAATGATATAATTTTCATTGAAGATGGAATGTATTCATTTGTAAGTCCTAAAGATTCGATTCCAATATCCACCTTGGTTCCTGAACAAAGCCTTTATATATGTTCTGTTTCAAAATCAATTTGCGCTGGACTTAGAATTGGTTTTATGGTAGTTCCAGATAAGTTTAAAAAATCTATTGAAGATGGAATATACAATGTAAATTTAGTGACTTCTCCATTTAATGCTGAAGTGATATGCAAAATAATCGAGAGTGGACTTGCTTATAAAATTCTTGAGGAGCGTAAAGAAATGACTCTTAAAAGAAATGAACTAGTTGATAAAATACTATATGATAAATGTGTTTTAGGAAACAAATACAGTCCATTCCGCTGGCTTATGCTTCCTGATAATATGGACAGCCAAATCTTCGAAAACATTGCAAGATCAAAAGGAGTCAGTGTATACTGCGCTTCCAGATTTGCAGTTGGAAATAGTAATTTTTCTCCAGCTGTAAGATTGTCAGTATGTGCCCCAGACAGCATTGAAAGTTTAAAAAAAGGACTTTATATATTAAAATCCTTACTTGATTGACCCTATATAATTAAACTGTTACATTAAATGCATCTGAATTTAATATAACAGTTTCCTGCTTATATATATTGTATCTAATTAAAACCCTATCAAATTAATTTAGCGTGTCATTTAGTTATTTGGTCCAAAAATACGGTTCATATGTCTTTTGGAATTTCTTTACTATTTCATTTCCATCCCTTCCATTTATTATTATATCGCTCACACCTTCAAGATTTCCAAATGTAATTATTTTATCAGCTTCAGCCATTTTTTTAATTTCCATAATCATATTTTTCTTTACTGCCTGTTTATTATAAATTTTTATGTACATATATCCTTTATAGTCATGTGATAAATATTTCAATATTTTATATGATTTTGTATAGCCTGCCTGTACTAAATCCAAATACAGCTTTTCTATTCTTTCTTCAGTATCTATAAGCATTAAATAAGCTGATTCAGTATTTAATGGAAAGTTACCCTTTATATAATTCCTATATGGCGACACCCTTAATTCATTATATATTGTTTCTTCAATTTTATTTTTAAAATCACCATAATATATAACTACCGAATCTTCTATGACCACATTTACAAAACAATGGTAATTTCTTTTATGAAAAAACTCTATAAACTCATTAGTTTCTTCTACTGTCATTTTATACAATTTCAAGCATCTATTATTCTTAATATCAAAAAGCATTGCCCCATCCATTACAACAACAGGCAGATTAATATTGATTCCCTGAAGTGCTTCTAAAAGTGAAGCTGGAGATCTCATTGTAGCAATAGTAAATTTCGCTCCATCATCCAGCATTTTATTTAATTGAAATCGACTATAAGATGTAAGATTTTCCCTCATTGTTAAAAGTACATCGTCAAGTTCAGAAACAAATAGAATATCTTTATTCTTCTTTGTAGGAATTTTAAAATTATTTACTCCAAAAGCAATTGCAATTCCAATCATTGTATCTAGAACTCTGTTTAATACAAATAAATAAGGATTTTCATCTGTAATATGTAATACGACAATACTAAGATATACTACACATGAAAAATATGATGAATTTTTTTTATTTAATAGTACGGTTGTATATATTACTGCTATTATCAATAATGATATGATTGCATACCTTAAAAATTCATGCCTAAATTCAAGAACATAATATTCAAACATTATAAATAAAAGTCCATATACAGCACCTATTAATGTTCCTATTGTCCTTTGAAGAGATTTGTTTTTTGAATCACTTGTATATGGCTGCATACACCATAGTACTGATAATGCTGTGTAAAAAGGAGTTCCCTGTTTTCCCCTTATAAAATAAATTACAAATCCCAAGAATACTCCAATTGCTGATTTTATTATTCTCATACCTATTGGAGGCAGATTACTAAGTCTATCCTTCACAATTAATTCCCCTTAATTACTTATTCACAATATTATGATTTCTTAACAACTAAATATGCGTTTAACTGCTTTTTCTTTAAATTTAAAAACAATTTAAATATGCATATTCTAATTTGTTATTCATACTAAATTTTTATTGATTATATAGTAATATTTAATCTATATTTTGAAAAGACTTTAACAAAGTTTTCTTCTTTTTTAAAGTCATTTATTGTACAATATACAACTTTTAATCTTTAAACTTGTGAATTAAAATCAATTGATCTGATCTTTAAAAAAATCTAAATTATATTAACCTTTTCAGCCACACTAAATATTTGATTGAATTTCTGTTTATCTAAACTTAACATATAACGTTTAAATTCTTCCTGCCATTTCTTTTCGGAATTATTCCATAAATCAAAATCACTCATATGCCTGCAAAGGAGAATTGTCTGAACCTCAGGCAGATTTGTAAAAAATATATTAAATTCATTTTCAAAAATACAGTCAGCTTCCATTATGTCAATAAGGTCACCAAAACTTTTTATACTATTTTTAATCAAATCAATCTTAACTTCTATACAGCTGCTTTCATTTATTTTTTCTGCCAGATTTCTAAATGCTGAATTGCTCATCTTTTCTTTATCAACATATTTAATTAATTCATCATCATTATTTCTATAACTCACAAAAATTCTTTCAAGTTTATCTGTTTTTATCCCATTACAAATATTAATACTAATTTTATATATAGAACACTTAATATAATCTTTTAATTTTTCATCGTAAATCCCTAATATTTCAATAAGTTTTTCTGAACATTGAATCATAAATTCTGTTAATTCATCCCTTGTCATATCTTCCAATTTAATTTTTATACTCTTTCTCTCATTGTCTGTTATATTTAAATTCTCAGGATTTTTTCCACATATTATTTTGCCTAATGCATTTGTAAGAACTATTTCAAAAATATTAATAAGAAGCATCTCACTTTCTCTATTGTATCCTTGAAGAACCATTTTAACCTCATCTATATCAAATTTTCTACAGAAGTCATTTTCAATATCCAATATGTTCAAATAATATTGCATATATTCAATACCTGAATATTTCATATCATCAATATATAATGGATAATCTATAGATCCCTGATTTTCCTGAGGCACAAAAAAATCATCATATGATTTAAAAAATATTCCAAGACCTCTGTCTATTGTGTCATTATAAGCATAATGTTCTACCTTAAGCTTATTTTTCTGAATCTTCAAAAGAAGCTGTTTGCATAATCCTCTTTTTTTCTTTATAATTTCAAAGCCTTGTTTATGCATCTGAGCCAGTTCTTCATTTTTTAATTGATTTAAAAGAACAGTTTCCAATTTAGATTTATTTTTTTCATTTTCAAGAACATTCTTTAAGTAAATGCTTACAGAATAATCTATTCCTTTTAAAATTTTTTCTGCATCTTCTTCCATTACAGAACTACTTTCATCTTTTGTATAATATTTTAGGTGAATTTTTAATTCCTTCATCCTTTCAATATTAATTCTACTCAACTCAGATTCATCTAAAAGCTTTTTTTCATAAAAATAAATCATAATTTCTTTAAAAAAGCTTTCTGCACATAGGCTCTGTTTAAATCTTTTTTCATTGATTATATCAGTTAAAATTTCATAATTATTTTGATTAAGTGCAATACTTCTTTGTTGTTCCATATTTCCCA
>NZ_CAKVKB010000023.1 GCF_934754915.1 uncultured Clostridium sp. | reverse complement strand
TCTCCAAAAATATATCCATTATACCATTCCTTTATAGTCTCATATTTATTTTCCATACTATAATCCTTGCATATTTTTTCAACTTCCTCTGGCGTAAACCCAAAATATTCATCATATCTTGTATTTAATATGGATATTATTTTTAAATTATTAAGACCTGTAAATATGGATTCCTTTGAAATTCTAAGACATCCTGTTATTACTGCAAATTCAAGTGAAGCATTAGTCTTAAGCGATGATTCGAAAAGTGATCTTATAAAGTCAATCATCTCTACATAAAATCCTCTAAAAAATGAATTTTCCAGTGGTACATCATACTCATCTATTAAAATTACTACTTTTTTATTAAAATACCCTTCCAAGCATTTGCTTAAAAACTCCAATTCTGTAACATAAAGCTTTTCATCTTCAAGACCATCTAATATATTTTCATATCTTATTTTATCTTTATTAGACATTTCTGAATTTAAAATATATCTATGTCTATTGAATTCATCAATTATTTTTTCTTTAAGACAGCTGTATGCAAGTTCATATGTAGGCTGTTTTGCAGATTTTAATGATAAATTTATGACAGGATACTTTTCCATATGTGAAGTGTATTCTTCACCTTCATTCATTATATTCATTCCATTAAAAAGATAACTGTTATCTTTTTTCTCTCCAGTCTTCTCATTCCTTTTGTCTTCAAAGAAATACTGAAGCATGCTCATATTCAGCGTCTTCCCAAATCGTCTTGGTCTTGTAAATAAATTTACTGATGCTTTATTATCAATCAGGTCTTTTATCAATAATGTTTTATCTACAAAATAATATCCTCTTGTTATTATCATTTCAAAATTATCTATTCCTATTGGTAAGGGTTTATTATTCATAATACACCTTCCTCCATTCAATTCTATATCTGTCTTATCATTATATCCTAATTCTATATATTTTAAAATTGTACTGTAGAAAATGTAGTTATCACTGTAATTGGGATTAATATATAAAAAAATCTGCTTCGCAGACTGTGTGTTTCTGCCCCCTTCAAAAGTTATCCACAGATTGTTCGAAAATATAATTTCCTATAGAATAAAAAAGTAGATATAAGAAAACTTCTCATATCCACTTCTTTACTCAATTATTTTATTTTAGTTGCTGCCCCGCTGCTATTAAATCTATAACCATACAATTCTGTATCATGAGCCATTTGTCCATTACTATATAAAAGATAATCCTTTCCTTTATCCTCTATCCATCCAGTCTGCATTACTCCTGAATTATCAAAATAATACCATTCTCCATTAATTTTAACCCATCCAACCTGCATAGCTCCGCTAGAATTAAAATAATACCACTTTCCATCTGTCAAAACCCATCCTGTTTTCATTGAGCCATCATTTCTATCTCCAAGAAAATACCAGTTTCCTCCATCAGACCACTGCCATCCATAAAGCATATATCCTCTCTTGTCAAATAAATACCAGTTTTCTTTTATTTTCTGCCATTTATCTTTTGGATAGGTTCCGTCATCAAATTTATACCACCATCCAGTATTGTCAAGCTCCCAGTGTCCTTTCTTTGAATCAGTTTCACAGCTTTCATTGAAATAATTACAGTCTCCTACAAAAGTTCCTATTCTTCCATTTTCAGTATACTGCCATCCTACAATATTTTTAAAAAAACCAGTAGACACATTTTTAAATGATGAAGTATAATTTGCTATCCAGCATTTTCTATCCTGAACATAGCCCTTTATTAAACTAAGATTACTGATAAAACCACTATAAGTGTATATTCCTATCTCCACAGAGGATAACTCCTGCCATCTGTTTATAAAACGTAAAACATATCCTGAAAGATTGTTGAAATAAACTTCAACATCTAACATAAACACAAGATCATGGTCATAGTCTTTAGTTGCATTATAAGCATTTTCAGCCTGTGATTCAGGACTGCTTGTTCCCACTAAAAAATGATAAAATCCTGTTTTTAATCCAAGGCTCTTTGCCTGTAGATATCTTTTTGAAGTAAGCTTATCTACAAATGTAGTTCCCTCTGTAGCTTTTAAATAAAGATATTCTACTTTATTTTGTTTAAGAACTGACAGATCTGATATAGAATTATTATTGCTTATATCTACACCTTTTACATTAAATTCCATACACTTCTCTCCTTTCACATTACATATATATGCGAAAGTAGCCTTATTTGATATTAATTAAACAGAGGTTTTTTATTTCTTTATTAACTGTAAACTATAATACAGATTATACATGAAAATTACTTCTGTACACATCAAAGTTGAATATCCATCTTACACCACCCTTCTCCATTGGCAAAAGACATACTTTTGAAAGTATAATCATCTTTCCCCACAAGTGGGGAAAATCTCAATGCACTAAATTAATTTATGTAAAATTCAAAATATTAACCTTAATGAGCTTTTTCCTAGTATTTATCATAATTATTTCTGAATATTTAGTTTTATAAATGTATGCAATAAATATAAAAAATCAGATATTCAATATTAAAACAAAAAGTTCAAGATGTGTTTTTGCATCTTGAACTTTTTATTTTTAGTTACGTTCCTAATTTATTTTTAATGCTCTCATAGAATTTAAGATTGCAATTACTGAAACTCCTACATCTGCAAATACAGCTTCCCACATATTTGCCATTCCAAATGCACCTAAAATAAGAACTAATGCCTTAACTCCCAAAGCAAATACAATATTCTGCTTTACAATTTTAAGTGTCTTTCTTGAAATTCCCACAATAGATGCTATTTTTCTAATATCATCATCCATAAGAACAACATCTGCTGCTTCAATGGCTGCATCTGACCCAAGACTTCCCATTGCAATTCCAATATCAGCTCTAGTCAATACTGGCGCATCATTAATTCCATCTCCAACAAAAGCAAGTTTTTCTTTTTCATTCTGTCCATTAAGAAGACGTTCAACCTGTGCTACTTTATCACCTGGAAGAAGTTCTGCATGAACTTCATCAATTCCAAGCTCCCTTGCAACCTCTTCTGCTGCTGCTCTTCTGTCTCCAGTAAGCATGATACATTTTTTCACACCAACCTGTTTCATTTTTTTAATTGCTTCTTTTGCGCCTTCTTTTATGGTATCGGAAATTACAACAACTCCAGCAAATTTTCCTTCACATGCTACATATACAATAGTTCCCATTTTACTGCATGAAGTATATTTTATTCCTTTTGATTTCATTAGTTTTTCATTACCAACAAGAACTTCTCTTCCATCTATAAGAATTTTTATTCCATGTCCTGCTATTTCTTCAGCATCTGATACCCTGTTCATGTCAATTGTCTTTCCATAAGCTTCTTTTATAGATCCTGCAATTGGATGATTAGAATATGCTTCGCCTAATGCTGCAAGTTCTAGAAGTTCATCTTTATTATATACTTCTTCTGGTAATATATCTGTTACTTTAAATTCACCTTTTGTCAATGTTCCAGTCTTATCAAATACAATAGTAGTCATTTCTGCAACTGCTTCTAAATAATTACTTCCCTTTACTAATACACCAATCTTTGATGCACCGCCTATTCCTCCAAAAAATCCAAGGGGTACAGATATTACTAATGCACATGGACAAGAAATAACTAGAAAAATACAAGCTCTTTGAATCCATGTACTCCATCCTCCGCCTAAAATTATAGGCGGCAATACTGCAAGAACAGCTGCTCCTATAGTAACTACTGGTGTATAATATTTTGCAAATCTTGTTATAAAATTTTCTACTTTAGCTTTCTTTGTACTTGCATTTTCTACAAGTTCTAAAATCTTTGCAACTGTTGAATCATCAAACTCTTTTGTTGTCTTTACTTTTAAAGTACCGCTCCCATTTACACATCCGCTTATTATTTCATCTCCTACAGATGCTTTTCTTGGTACAGATTCACCTGTAAGTGCAGCAGTATCAATAAGTGATTCACCCTCTACTACAACTCCATCAAGGGGAATTCTTTCTCCTGGTTTTACAACTATTGTAGAACCAACTTCAACATCATCTGGATCTACCTGTATCAATTTTCCATCTTCTTCAATATTGGCATATTCAGGACATATATCCATCATATCAGATATAGACTGACGTGATTTTCCCACTGCATATCCCTGGAATAATTCACCTACCTGATAAAACAGCATAACAGCAACAGCTTCTGAATTTTCCCTTACAGCAAATGCTCCAAAAGTAGCTACTACCATAAGAAAGTTTTCATCAAAAATCTGTCCATTTCTTATATTTTTGAAAGCCTTTAGTACTATATCATATCCTATTACAAGATATGGAATTAAATATATTATAAATAAAATCCATGGATTATCTATATTTTTCATAAATTCTGTGTGTTCTCCAATCATTAACAGAACAAACAAAACAAATGTTATAATTATACGAATGAGCATTTTTCTCTGTTTCTTAGTCAATTCTTCTCATCCTCCTTTTTAATTAAGTACTGAAATTCTATAAAAGCCCAGATTCAAGAAAGGTTATTTCTCATAATCCGGGCTCCTGATTACATTAATATTACACAGTCTGGTTCAACCTTTGCACAGACAGATACAACTTCCTTCATTATATCATCAAATTTATCATCAACTGCATCAACCATCATCTTTTGAGTTAGAAAACTAACACTTGCATCATTTACTCCCGGAATTTTCTTTATAGCTTCCTCCATTTTTGCTGCACAGTTTGCACAGTCTAAATCTTGTAATTTAAATTTCTTTTTCATATATATTTCCCCTTTCAAATTTTTATTATTCTTCAATATGTTCTCTTCCCTGATCAATAATATGACTTACATGGCTGTCTGCTAGGGAATAGAATACTGATTTGCCTTCTCTTCTGCTCTTTACAAGCTTTGCCTGTTTTAAAATCTTCAATTGATGTGAGACAGCAGACTGTGTCATATTTAGAATGCTTGCTAAATCGCACACACATACTTCAGATTCAAAAAGTACAAATAAAATTCTTATCCTTGTAGAATCTCCAAAGACTTTAAAAAGTTCTGCCAAATCATACAATTCGTCTTCATCTGGCATCCTTTCATTAACTTTATTTAATAATTCTTCATGTATTTGAAATGCATCGCAGCATTCTACATCGTTTATTGCCAATCTACCACCTACTTATATTTATATTCAAACATATGAATAATTGTTCATATGTTTATATTAAATCATTTGATAATAATTGTCAATACAAAAATTTTTTATTATATAAAATATTATTTTCCTATATTATTTGTTCCAAATTTCTAAATCATATTCATAATAAAAACTGGTATTATTTTGAAATATGAAATTTCAAAATAATACCAGCAACTTATCAATTCTATTTATTATTTTATTTAAACATTTTACATATTAAATAAGCATCAAAACCAAATTAATATATATTACTTACTTTCCTATAAGCTTATCATTTGTACATATATGATTTACAAGCCAGTCATTTAAAAAATTTAACAATTCTAAAATATATTCTTCTTGATTTTCATCGATTTTATTTAAATCAATCTCATCTAATTTCTTGATAAAAGCTTGATGTTCTATTTTTTGAGTAAACATTCTCTTATAATTTATACTTTCCATATAATCCTCTTCAGTCTTAAAATGAAAGCTTGTATATTCTTTAAGTTCTTCAATTAAGTGAACAATTTTATCATATTTATCAGTTATAAATTCATTCTTCAGTAATTTATAAGTTTCATCTGCTATTTCAAAAAGTCTTTTGTGCTGTTCATCTATAATATCAATTCCTGTTTTAAATTCTTCTTTAAATTCATACATGCCGTTTCTCTCCCCCATATATCATAATAATAGCAAATATTTAGATATTCATATTTTTGATGTATACTCAAAATTTCACAAAACTTTACTTTAGTTTACAAAAATATATCTATATGAATATATTACCATTAAAATCGTAATAAATCTAATCAAAAATTATTAACCATATATAATATATTTTGTACAAGATTAAAATTATATTTAAAATCTCATCTTTTAATTACTAATCCATATTCTTTTATTATTATAAATATTAAATCTATAATAATTATTATTTTTTAACTATAATTCAATATAATACAGAAAATAAATAAAAAATGTTGAAAATTTAATTTCAACATTTTTTATTATCATTTTTATGGAATTTTAACTCTAAATATTAAATAAAATCATAAAAACACTTTTTCTTAATTTACAGTGACCAACTAAGTGCTTCTTTTCTTGCATTTATAAAATCTGCATATATTCCAGATTGATTTGAAAGTTCTTCATGAGTTCCTTTTTGCACAATATGGCCTCCACTTAATACAATAATCTGATCAGCATGTTCAACTGTCTTTAATCTGTGAGCAATCATAATAATTGTCTTATCATGTGTCAATGCTTCAATTGCACTTTGAAGTTCTTTTTCATTTTCTGGATCAACATTAGCAGTTGCTTCATCAAGTATTATTATAGGAGCATCTTTAAGCATTGCACGAGCAATCGATATACGCTGTTTTTCACCACCAGAAAGTGTTCCGCCACCTTCTCCAATAACCGTATTATATCCATCTGGAAGCTCCATTATAAAATCATGACAGCATGCCTTTTGGGCTGCTTCCACAACTTCTTCATGAGTTGCATCATTCTTACCAAATTTAATATTGTTTTCAATAGTATCTTGAAATAGATATACATTCTGAAACACCATTGAAATATTTTTCATTAAAGTATCTAACTTATAATCTTTTACATTGTGATTTCCAAGAAGTATTTCTCCAGAATCCACATCCCAAAATCTTGCTATAAGATTACAAAATGTTGTTTTACCTCCACCAGATGGACCTACAATTGCAGTTGTAGTTTTTTGTGGAATTTTTAAGTCAACATGATCCAATATTTTCTTATCTCCATAAGAAAAACTTACATCTTTAAATTCAATATCTGAACTTTCAGCTTTCAAATCTTTTCCTTCAATGTCCATTGTAGGAGTTTTGTCGATTGAATTTACTACTTCAATTGATGCTCCAAGCATCTGTAATAAATCCGCCATATTACCTGCACTTTCTAATTCCTTATATATCATAAATGATACTACTACCATCAAAATGCAATATGCCATATTAATAGAACCATCTATATAAAATTTTATTGAAAGAGCCATAATAGCAATGTTAAACACTTTTACTGCAAACTGCCTCAAAGCTGCCCATGGAACTACATTATATTCAATTTTTAAAGCTTTTTCACAACTATCATTAATCTTTTTCTGAACGGATTGTTTTGAATCTTTTTCAAGTCCAAATGCCTTTACAACACTAATTCCCTGTATATATTCTAAAACTGCTTCTACAAGGCTCTCCTGTGCATGCTGTCTTTCTGCACTTGAATTAACTATATGCTTTTGAGCAAGCTCTGTAAAAAATAGATAAACAATTATTCCCAATATAGCAATTAATCCTATTCTCCATTCTACTAAAAAGACTGCAAGTGACAAAACTGCAGTATTTAGGAATCCTCCAAGAACAACTACAAGACATCTTGAAGCTGAATTTTCAATATCACCAAGAGTAGTTGTTACTACTGCTGTAATGTTTCCAAGACTATTCTTGTTGAAAAATCCCATTGGTATATATCTCAAAAGATCTCCAATATGTATTCTTTTATCAGAAACCATAAAATATCCTGCACCTGTCTGATCACTTAATGAATAATAAGTACAAACTGATCTTCCAGCAATTGATATTAACATTATTATAAGCATTTTCCACCCAGCTGCTGAATCATGCTGATTATTTATTACGCTATCCAATCCAATTATCAAAGCACCAAACTGCATAGCTGTAAACACTGCGCTTATAAATGATATAACTATAGATCTTTTTAAAAGCTTGTTCCTGCTACCTGCAAACAAAAATATTTTCTTTAATACTTGAAACATATCTTACTCACTACTCCTTTCAAATCTTGTCTTTAGCAGATATATGAGCATTCCACATATCTGAATATAAACTGCAGTTTTTCAAAAGTTCATCCTGTTTTCCTTGAGCTACTATATTTCCATCCTTAACTACAATGATTTTATCTGCATCTGCAATTGTAGAAAGTCTGTGAGCTATAACAATAAGAGTCTTATTTTTTACCAGCTTTGATAAAGCTTTTTGAATTAATGCTTCATTTTCAGGATCAATAGCTGCTGTTGCTTCATCAAGAATTATAATGGGAGCATCTTTAAGCATTGCACGTGCTATGGATATTCTCTGTTTTTCACCACCAGATAGATGTCCTCCGCCTCCTCCTGCAACTGTATCATAACCATTTTCAAGCTGACGGATAAACGAATCACATCCTGCTGCCTTTGCTACTTTTTCAACTTCTTCATCAGATGCTCCTCTTTTTCCCATTCTTATATTTTCTCTGACAGAACAGTTAAATAGATAATTGTCCTGAGATACATATGCAATCTGACTATTAAGCTGATCAAAAGGAATATTTTTTATATTTATTCCACCAATACTTACAGATCCTTCTGTAACATCCCAAAAACCCGCTATAAGTTTTGCAATAGTAGATTTTCCTGAACCCGATGGACCTACAAGTGCTGTAACTTTTCCTGATTCTATTTCAAGATTTACATTTTTAAGAACTTTTTCCTGATCCTTTTCATAACTGAAAGACACATCTTTTAATGATATGTTTCTGCTATCTAATTTTACATTCTTTTCAGGTCTTATAAGTTCCTCTGCATCAAGTATTGAAGAAATTTCTGAAACATTTGTTCCAACTACAGCAAGATCATCTACAAATGTCATAGCTGCAAGAAGTGGTCCTGTAAGTCCAAGTGATAATATGATTATGGTGAAATAATTTTCAACAGACAAACTTCCATTTAACCACAATATATAACCTATAGGAAGTATTGTAACTAATACAGCAGGAACTATAGACTGCATGTTACACATATATTTCTGATTATCACTCATCCAGTCTACATAATACTGTGCATTTGCTTCTACTGAATCTGAATACTTTTTATATGATCCAGCTGACTGGCTGAATGCTTTTACAACCTGAATTCCTCCTATATACTCAACAATTGCATTTGCCATACGCTTTCCAACCTGTACTGCCCCTTCCCAGCGTACTGCATATGTCCTTCCACTTAAACTTGCAATAAATACTCCAACTACAGTAGTAACTAAAGAAGCCAATCCCATTCTCCAGTCCAGTACAAATATATAAATAGCTATAAATAATGGAACTAATACATTTGAAGTCATTTCAGGAATAAGATGTGCTAAAGTTGGCTCCATTCCTTCTATTCTGTCAACAATAGTTGTTTTATAAGAACCCGAAGGAGTATTTAAAATTGTTCCCATTGGAATACGTGATAATTTCAAAATTGCTTTTTTTCTAATTTCCCTTAATGTATGATAAGTTGCTGTATGAGAAACTCCTGTTGATAAATTTGCAAAAATAACATGTCCAATATATCCTGCTGATGCAATCCCTATCCATTTAAAAAAATCAGAAAATTCAACTGAACCTTTGAGAAGGATTCCTATAATCTCAGCTGCACAAAAATAAGGCACTATGCTGCATGCAACACCCAATACAGCCAATATAACTGAAAGTATATACCATGAATGCTCTGTTTTGCTCCATTCCCACAACTTTGCGAATGGAGAAGTTTTTTTTGTTTCTTCCATAAATACATCTCCTTTAAATTTAATATATAAACATTGATTATTAAAATTAATATATAATTAAAATCATTCTCAATAAAAGAATATATTATTCCCATTTTTTTATATCCTGGCTTAACATTATATTTTATTTCTATATCAAGCCAGGCATTATTATTTTTATTAATCAATGATTTCTGCTATTTTCTACAACCTGAAATAATTCTTCCTAAAATTACAGAAGACCTAAAATCTTCAGCCAGCCTGCTGAATAAAAATCCCTTAATTGTGACATATATTCTACTGCTTGCTCTCTTTTAACATCATGTATTATCGTTTCAAATATTCCATGAAAAAAGGCAGTTACTACGATATGGATAAGACCTGTATCAATATGATTTTTCAAAAGCCCGGCTTCCATCATATGATTTATTAATATATGACTAGATTTAACTTCTATGCTTATAAGCCTGTCTACATAGTTTTCATATTTTGTTCCATTAGAACAGCATGCTATGAGCTTAAAAACATCATAATTGTCATAAATATATTCAATCATCCAGTCATAATCCTGTTCAGTAAAACTCTTCAAACTTTCTACCTGAAAATCTATAGGCATTTTTGAAAATTCTTCCTGATCTTTTATATAATTCTGTTCTAAAGTATCTGCTGTTTCTTTCACTATTAATTCAAACAGTGTTTCTTTATCTTTATAATATCGATAAATTGCACCAGTTGTTACGTTTAATGAAGCTGCTATATTTCTCATAGATGCTTTTTGAAATCCCTTTAAAAGAAATTCTTTTTTACCTGCTTCAAGAATATCACATGCTAATTTTTCATTTATAAGTTTCATTTTTCCTCCTTAGCAAAATAAAATAACATTGTTATTTAATAACAATGTTATTTTATGACTTTCGCTTATATTTGTCAACATCTATATGTAATACATTTATATTCCATATATTATTTTTATACTAAAAAATATCTCCTTATTTTAGCTGTTCCTTCTTCATCAACTGGATATTGATCTACTATTCTACCATCTTCAAAATGTATGACATCTGTACAGCAATCCATAATTAATTCAGGATCATGGGTAATGACATAAATTATTTTGCCACTTTCCTGAAGTTTTTTTAATAAAGATGCTACCTTTTTCATATGCCTATAATCAAGTCCGCTGGTTGGTTCATCAAAAAATAAAATTGAACGGTTGGATGCAATAGCTGATGCAATAGCAACTCTCTGTTTTTGGCCACCTGAAAGTGACATAGGATGCCTGCCTTTATATTTTAGAAGATCAAGCTGCTCCAAAATATAATCTTCTTTAACTTTCTCTTTATCATCATTCATACTTATCTGTATTTCATCTGAAACGCTTTCCGTAAACAACTGATGATTTACTTCCTGCATCACCATATAACATATATTTAATCTATCCTTTGCTTTCATTTTTTTATTTTTAAATATAATGGTTCCTTTATTTTTTTCAAGACCACAGAAACATCTTGCAAAAGTAGATTTACCTGCTCCATTTCTACCAATAATTGCAGTAATTCCACCTGCAGGTATCTCACAATCTTCTATAGACAAAATCATGGAATTATTCTTAAGAGAGAATTTGAAATCATTAAGTTGAATTTTTTCATTTGAATAAATTTTATGTTTATCTGCTTTTATGTTATTAAGAGTATATTTTCTTAATCCCATTTTCTCTCTTTCTTCTTCTTTCAATTTTTCAAATTCTTCACCTGTATATTTATTCATAATTTGTCCATCACAAATATATAAGAAATGATCTGCTAATCCTTGCAAATAGAACAGCCTGTGTTCTGATACTATAATTGTCTTTCCTTTTTCTTTCCAATGTTTAAAAATATTTCTCAGTTCCATTATTGAATTTACATCCAGATTTGAAGATGGTTCATCCATAACCAGAATTTCAGGTTCCATAGCCGCTACAGAAGCACATGCGATTTTTTGCTTTTCTCCTCCTGAAAGATGAAAAATATTCCTTCCCATAAGTTTTTCCATATTAAATTCTCTTACCGTTTTATCAATACGTTCATTAATTTTTTCCTCTGTCAATCCAAAATTTTCACATCCAAATGCAATTTCACTTGTAGTATCTACATTAAAAAACTGAGATCTTGGATTTTGAAAGACACTTCCAACAAACCTTGCAGTATCATATAAAGGCTGATTAGAAATTACTTTTCCATTAACCTTTACACTTCCTGTCAATTCTCCTTCATAGAAATTGGGAATAAGTCCATTTATCAATCTTGTAATTGTAGTTTTTCCACATCCGCTTTCACCACACAAAACAACAACTTCTCCTTTGTTGATCTTCAGACTAATATTTTTTACGCCACCCTTATTATCTCCTGCATAAACAAATGAAACATTTTCTAGTTCAATCAAAATTTTTCCCTCCTCATATGTTTAACCGTATATGAAAAAGCCTGCAAAACATATTAAACAAACTGCTATCATTAAAACATCCTGAATATGAATTCCTATTCTGCATACATTGGTCCTCTTTACAGGTGCACCTAATCCTCTTGTAAGAGACGCAGCTGATAGTTCATCCCCTATTTTTATTACTGAAAATATAAGAGGAATCAGTCTGTATTCAATCATTAAAAGAGGATTTTTCCCTCCAAATCTTATTCCTCTCATTTTCATTGCATCTGTAATTGATTCATATTCTTCCTTTATTGTTGGGAAAAAACGAAATATAACTGATAATGGTATAACAATCTTATCAGGAAGATGCATTTTCTCCATTGCTGAAATAAATTCACTCACTGAAGTTGTTGCTAATAAATACGCGCCAGTCATAAACCCAGGAGCAAATCTTGTCATTATAGAACATGTTGCCAATAAAACATAAGAGAATATTCCTTCAAAATTTTTAACAGCTATATGTTCCATTACAAAACATAATAAATACAGTATTAAATATTTTACAGCTGTTTTATACCTTCTTTCTGTAATTATTAATATAAATGGTATAATACTCAAAAAAGGTCTTATAATATTCATGCTTCCACTGTTTCCAGTACTTAAAAGAAGGCTTGTCACTGTTATGAGAAGAAACAGCTTTGATCTTGGATCAAATATTATAGAAGTTTTATTTTTTTCCATTGATAAAAAAGATGTTTCCATTAAACTATACCTGCTTTTTCAAAGTGTTTTCTCAAGACTGCTTTTCCAATAAGTCCTCCTATTATTCCGCATAAAAAGCATCCTATAATAACTAAGATAATACTCCATGTAGGCATAACAGACATAACTTGCGCTGCATATTCTTCTCCAAAACCGCTTGCAAAATCTGCATATGCTTTATCTGCCATAAAATACATTGGTACATATGTCCCAATCATCCATAAACTAAAAACTGAATATCCTAAAATATTTTTTTTAACACTTTTATATTCTCCAGATTTCATTATCCAATCTCCAATAAAACCAGAAACAATTCCTAATGGCATACCCCAGAATCCCATTCCTGTAAGTCCCATAAGCATTCCGCTTAAAATTGCCATAATCGTAACCATTCCAAATTTCTTTACCTTTGTAGAAAAAATCATAAATATTATTCCAGTAATAAGTATCCAGCATGGACCTAAAATAGGCATAAAAATGGGTATAAATCCTATTGGAATTGCAACTGCACATCCAATAATGAAATATAATGCTGTAAACAGACCAATATTAATAAGGTCTTTTGCCTGTAATTTATTATTCATCTAAAAACCTCCATTATACTATAAATTAAGTTAGCATCTTCTAACTTTCTGCCTAAATATAACATATACTGATTTTCACTTCTATGACAATTTATCTTTTCAGCTCCAAATAGCATCGAATATTAGAATTTTCATAGTAAAATTTTATAAATCTATTATAATAATAAAATGACAGCATTTACTTAAATTATAAGGAGAATATTATTATGAATACAGAAGAAATCATAAAAAAATGTACTGAATTTCCTGAAGTTTCATTTAAATCAGGCCCAAATAACATATTGCTTATACTTAATCATCCCCATGGTACTGGTTCTATGAATCTTTATCAAATATTCCCTGGCATTTCTATAGCTTATATTTCTATAAATTCAGATTTATGGCCTGCACCAGATTTATCAAAAACAAAAAATTCTTCAATAAAAAATCCCCTTTTATTGAATTATTGTATTTCTGGCCGCTGTGAGCTCCTGTTAGATAATAATACTTTTGTTTATTTGAAAAATGGTGATTTTTCCATTACCACTCAATGTGCTCAAAAAGATTATACTTATCCTACAAAATATTACGAAGGAATTGAATTCTTTATTGATATTGATCTTATTTCAAGTACTGCCTCATATATTAATGATATTTTTAAGATTGATATTGCTAATTTTATAAATATTTACTGTTCTTCACAAAACATATACATTTCTAAATGTACAGAAAACATTGCAACACTTCTTATGGAAATGTGGAATTTATATAATGGAAAAAACCTTAATGATATTTTTACCATACAGATACTTACCTTAAGATTGCTTAAAATTCTTTCAGTAAAAGAAAACATGCCTAAACAAAAATCCTGTACTTTTTTTACAAGTACTCAAGTTAAAATAGCACAGAAAACCCAAGAGATAATTACATCAGATTTGAGCCAGCACCATCCTGCATGGCAGCTAGCAGAACTGTTTTCAATAAGTGAGACAAGTTTAAAGAATTATTTTAGAGGTGTGTATGGTGAAAATATATCTGTCTATCTTCGCAAAATGCGTATGAAGAAAGCTTCAGAAATGCTTGAAAATACCAGGCTTCCAATTTCTAAAATTGCAGAACAGGTTGGATATATGAATCAGAGTAAATTTGCTTCTGTATTTAAACTTCATTTTAATATATCTCCTTTAGAATATAGACGCCAAAAAGCTATCGAACATATTAAAAGTGTCTGATATAAAAGCACACATCCTTTTTCATGTTGACATTCTCCATTCTTGTATTATTGGGAGTGAACTTTCTCATCTTGACTAGAACAACTTACAAACCGAAAAATACTTAATGATGCCATAGTTAAATATGGTTTTAAACCTCTTGACACAAAATGGTGGCATTTTACTTTAAAAGCATACCATATCCTCATACATATTTTACCTTTCTTGTAAATTCTGAATCAGTAAAACAATAATACCCTTACTAATTAATATAAATGCTGCAGTAATAATATATTTTAAGAATTTCAATATATCTGTATTGCTAAAATTTAATATAGATATACTAAAAATATATTTTTTACTGCAGCTTTTACTTTCACATTATATGCTTTTTAATAGCTATATTTTTATTAAACTTTTCATATTCTACTTTAAAACCTGGCTTATAAATTCATCTTTTCCTATTCTATCCATTACATGAGAAATTCTCTCACCTTTATTTCCAGTTTTTCTGTAGAAGTCCATTATCTTATCAACCATTGGAATTATTTCTTCTTCCTTAAATATTTTTCCTAATGAATCACCAATCCTCATTCCACGTCCAAATCTTCCACCTACGAATATTTCTGCTCCTTTTTCTTTAAAAACTATTCCACCAGTTTTGCATAATCTTGCACACTCTCCGCATTTTACGCATAGTTCTTCATTATAAACAACTTTCTTATCAATAACCTGTAATGCTTTCTGTCTGCATCCCTTGACACATAAACCACAGCCTACACATTTGTCCAAATTGAAACCTGGAACACCTCTTCCCATTATTCCAATATCATTTATATTGGCTTTTGCACAATTATTTGCACATCCAACAATTCCTATTTTACATTTATGAGGTGTATCTGTTCCAAAATATTTTGCTTCAAGTTTTCTGCATATTTCCTGAGTATCTATATTTCCATGCAGACATACAGTCCCCTTACATGCTACAAGAGGTCTTATTTTCTGTCCTGTTCCACCATGTCTTAATCCTAATTTTTTAGCTTCTTCCATAACTTTTTCAGCATCTTCATCTTTTATCCATGGAATTTCAATCTGAAGTCTTGTTGTCATTCCCATGTATCCACGTCCATATTTGTCTGCAATATATCCAAGATTTTTTAATTCCTCAGTAGTAAAATTACCAGCTCGTCCTAAAAATCTTACTGCATAATGCTCCTTATCATTCTGCAATAAAAATCCTACTGCCTTAAGTTCTTTTTGTCTCTGCGCACTTACCATTGTTTTTACCCCCAAATTCTAAAATAATAAGCCAACTCATCTCAGATTATTATCTTAGATGGCTGGCTTAAGCTCCACACCTTTTTATAGAATTAAGCCTATTTTCGTCAAGTATGTTATCTTACTTCTATAAAATACATCCTTTGTATAAATTTTTCAAGATATATATTAATACCTAATATATATTTTTAAATACAATTTTACGATAGGCTTCAAAACTCATCCATTTATTAAAGAATTCATCCTGTAATTTTTCCTTTTTAGAAGAATTATATTCATCAATAAATTCTTTAAATTCATCTGTTGATGAAACATTAATCTTAAATCCTCTTCCGTTTGTAATTGGATAATCACCATAAATATATTTATCTAATCTTATTATTTCTTCAACCTTTTTATTTCTTATCTTTACAGCCGTATTATCTCTCAATATCAAAATATCGAAATTTTCAGGATATTCATAACTTTCTCCTTTTATAGGTATTTCATCACCTATTGAATATTTCTGCTTTTTATCATAATATTTTGTTATATTAAGACTTTCCATATTATAATAGAACTCTTCAAATATATCGCCTCTTGCATGTAATTTTCCATTTACAAAAGCTGTATTTCTTTCTGAATTCTCTCCCACATACTCAATTACACCACAAGCTGAAGTCATGTTTGTTACCCTGTCTATCAATATTAATTCCCCTAATGTCTTATGAGAATTAAATCTATCTACAACGACCTTTTCTGCCAATACTATTTTACAATATGCAATCTCATTTTTTGTTAATTCATAGGAATCTTTATGTTCTCCAGTATTTACATCAATTGAATATTCAATCTTAGATACAACTGCTGGTATAAGCTTAGTTCCAATTTTAGCAAGGAACTCTTGTCCATTATTTAATTTGCTGTCATCCATCCATAAAATAGTTGCTTCAATGTTCTTTTCACTCTTAATATGAGCATCTTTAAATAATACACATCCTCTTGATACATCAACTTCTTTATTTAAAGTAATTGTAACAGGCTGCCCTCTAAATGCTCTTTCAACTTCCTTTTCTCCAATGTTTATGCTTTTTACCAGCGCTTTTTCATTGCTTGGAAGTGTTGTAAGTTCATCTCCTATCTTAACTTCTCCACATTCAACCTGACCTTGAAATCCTCTGAATTCATGATTAGGACGGCATACTCTCTGTACAGGCATATAGAATCCTTCTTCATCAACATCTGATACATCTACATTTTCAAGATATGTTAAAAGAGGTTCTCCATGATACCATGGTATATTTTCTGATTTTGTCGTTATATTATCTCCTTCAGTAGCACATAATGGAATTATTTTAACATCCTTAAGTGATAATTCTTTTGAAAGTTCATTAATAACTTCTTCTATCTTTTTAAATTTCTCTTCATCATAATCTATTAAATCCATTTTATTTACAGCAAATACAAAATGTTCAATTCCCATTAAAGAACATATTCTTGCATGGCGTCTTGTCTGAACTAACACTCCTTGTTTTGCATCAACTAATATTACTGCCAGATCTGCAAAAGATGCTCCAACTGCCATATTTCTTGTATATTCTTCATGTCCTGGAGTATCAGCAACAATGAAACTTCTATTATCAGTAGTAAAATAACGATATGCAACATCAATGGTTATTCCCTGCTCTCTTTCTGCCATAAGTCCATCAAGAAGAAGAGAATAATCTATTTTTCCATCTCTGCTTCCAACTTTACTGTCAAGTTCTAGTGCTTTCTTTTGATCAGCATATAAAAGTTTTGCATCATATAATATATGTCCTATGAGGGTTGATTTCCCATCATCTACGCTTCCGCATGTAATAAATTTTAATAATCCTTTCATTAGAAATAGCCCTCCCTTTTTCTTCTTTCCATACTTCCTGCAGCTTCATTATCTATAACTCTTGTTGTTCTTTCTGAAGAAACAGCACTTAGAGTTTCTTCAATTATTTCATCAAGTGTTGTTGCTTCTGATTCACATCCTCCTGTAAGTGGATAACATCCTAGTGTTCTGAATCTTACTTTTTTATATTCTATTTTTTCTCCAGGTTTTAACTTCATTCTGTCATCATCAACCATTATTATATTTCCATCTCTATACACAACAGGTCTTTCTTTTGCAAAATATAGTGGCACAATATCAATGTTTTCTCTTTTTATATACTGCCAGATATCCTTTTCTGTCCAGTTTGATATTGGAAATACTCTCATACTTTCACCTTTATTTATTTTTGTATTAAAGAGTTTCCACATTTCAGGCCTTTGGTTTTTTGGGTCCCATGCATGAGCTTCATTTCTGAATGAAAAAATACGTTCCTTTGCTCTTGATTTTTCTTCATCACGTCTTCCACCGCCAAATGCAGCTGTAAACCCATATTTGTTCAATGCCTGCTTTAACGCCTGTGTTTTCATTATATCTGTATATGCTGATCCATGATCAAAAGGATTTATTCCTTTCTTGACACCTTCTTCGTTGGTATAAGTAAGCATTTCTATTCCAAGCTTTTCTGCTGTTTTATCTCTAAATTCTATCATTTCCTTAAACTTCCACGTAGTATCTACATGTAAAAATGGAAATGGTGGTTTTTCAGGATAAAATGCTTTCATGGCAAGATGAAGCATTACTGAACTGTCCTTTCCTATTGAATATAGCATTACTGGTTTTTCACATTCTGCTGCAACCTCTCTTATTATGTATATTGCTTCTGCTTCTAATTCATCTAAATGAGATAATTCATTCATATATAGCCTCCATTTCTAACCGATTTCCCAGTTATAAATTATAATTTAATACTTATTTGAATCTTTTCTATTTATATCTATAATGCATACTTCACCATCATATTTATCAATCTGCCAGTGCATTATATCCCCTTCTTTTTTCACTGTAAGTTTGCTTCCTCTGCCTCCAATATCTGCTCCAAGATATAGATAGATTGCCTGCTTTGTACATTCTTTGACACATGATGTACAGCCCCAGCAGTCCTTAGGAAATTTAATAAAAGCTTTGTTATTTTCATCAACCTTTATTAAATTTCCTGGACATACTTCAATACATTTTCTGCATCCAATACATTTACTCTTATCAATCTTTATGCTCATATCTTTCTTCCCTCCCAACAAGTTCTCGAAAAATAATCTCTATTTTGCCATCAGCCATTTTCGAATTTACATATTTAAGATATTGATTGCTTTTTTCTGGATAATCAAGATTTTCTGCAAAACTATGCCATCTTGTTTCTTTTCTGGCTTTTAAATGAGCAATTACAGCAAGACATACAGTAAGCCTTTCCTTAAGTTCATATACAAACATAAGCTCATGCATATCATCTGCTTTTACATGATTTGATAATGAAATAATATGTCTTATTTTTTCATCTGCCATATCAAGCTGCTTTTCATTATATTGATAATTGTTTCCTATACCTCCAGCATAACTATCCATAATTTTCTGCATAGCTTCTTCCAATTCTTCTACTGAAAATACCTCATTCTTTTCATTTAAAATATTTTCAACTTCTATTTTCTTTTGATTTATAAGTCTATTCTTTTCACTTTCATCAAGACTTTTTTCAGTTTCAGTATTTTTTAAATCCTTTAATATAGTTAAAGCTGCTATTTCCCCTTCTACAAGAGCACCTGTAACATATTTCTGAGGACATCCTCCAGCAACATCTCCAGCAGCATAAAGTCCTTTTATTGTTGTCCTTCTCTCAGTATCAACCCAATATCCGCTGGCAGTATGACCTCCAACTATATATGGCTCTGTTCCTTCAATTTCAACATTCTGTTCACTTGGATTTTTTCCGCTTTCTATCCACTTTAATGTCTGACTTGGTGCCATATTAAGATATGCCTTTTTTAAATCATCATCCAATTTTTCATCGATTCCATATGTATTTAAATAGCATGGACCTCTTCCTTCAATGTTTTCCCTTACAGTTCCATATAATCTTTCTGAAGTTGCAAGACCATATTTATTTTCATAAATTTCTCCTTTTGAGTTTATCTGTTTTGCTGATACTCCTTGAGCAATTGTTCCCGTTGGAGCTATTGTATCTTTACAGCGTAGTGCTATAAAACGCATTTCAAATGTAGTCATTTCAGCTCCTGCTCTTATTCCCATTGAATAACCTGCACCTGTATTAAATGGAGGATACCACATCTTATGTCTTGAAAATCCTGGATTATTGGGTCTGTATAGTCCTGCTGCTCCTCCTGTTGAACATATTACACTTTCAGCTTCTATAAAATATAGATTATTTTCATTTACATCTATTGCAAATGCTCCATAAATCTTATTTTCTTTAACAACATAATCTATAACATTCATATGATTATATACTGTTACATCTTTAAACTTTTCAACAGCTCCTGCAAGTATAGGTTTTATATTTTCACCATTAATTTTTATATTTCTATTTCCTCTTGAAACATATTCTCCATTCTCATCCTTTAAAATTACAAGTCCCAGATCTTCCAATTTTTTAGTTGCTTTGTTTAATCCTTGTGACATTGTCAATAAAAGATCTTCACGCACAATTCCCTGTGCATCATTTTTCGCATAATCAACATAATCTTCAGGTTTTCTTCCTTTTACAATATATGCATTTATTGCATTAACTCCAGCAGCCAGGCACCCGCTTCTTTTTATATTAGCCTTTTCTGCAATTACTACAGAAATATCTGGATTCTGCTCTTTTAATGTAATGGCAGCATAACACCCTGATGTTCCTCCACCTATTATGAGAACATCTGTCTTTATCTTTTTTATATTTACTTCCATTTTCAAGGAAATTCCCTCCTTCTAATAAACTCCTCATAACCTATTAAATAAATATTGGGTTGCTGTCCTTCATTGCTGCATTTTCAACTAATTTAGTTTCATTGTCCTCAAATGCATATAATCTATTTATAAGTACATTAACTTTTTCATTAACCTGAACCTGTGGTTCGTCTAGTGATAGATCTGCTGTAAGAATAAGTCCATTTATATTTACTTTAACTTCTATATAACTTCCTCTAAATAAAACTTCCTGTACTATGCCTTCTTCAGCTGCACTCATATACTGCTTTAAATCTCCTAGTTTCTTTACAGTTATAAATTCAGGTCTTATTACAGCTTTTTCAAGATTTCCAACACTTGAAAAGCCTTTTAAATTGTAGTTTTTATCAAGAGATGTAGATTGTCCAATAAATTCTGCAACAAATGAATTTGCAGGTTTTTTATAGATTTCTATAGGTGTCCCCACCTGTTCAATTGTTCCTCTATTTGTAATTATTATTTCATCTGCAACTTCTATAGCTTCATCCTGATCATGAGTAACAAATATACTTGTTACTCCAACTCTCATAATCATTTCTTTAAGCCAGCTTCTCAAATCCTTTCTCACCTTAGCATCAATTGCTGCAAATGGTTCATCCAAAAGAAGAAGCTGTGGATTAGGAGCAAGTGCTCTTGCAAAAGCAACTCTCTGTCTCTGACCTCCTGATATCTGATTGGGATATCTTTTTTCCATTCCTTTTAGACCTACAAGTTCTATCATTTCAGAAACTTTTTCTTTTATTTCTTTTTTGCTTTTTTTCTGAACTTCTAATCCAAAAGCAATATTATCAAATACAGTCATATATCTGAAAAGTGCATAACTTTGAAAAACAAATCCAATTCCTCTCTTGCTTGCTCCAATGTCATTTACTCTTACTCCATCTATTAAAATATCCCCGGAATCAGGTGTTTCAAGACCTGCTATCATCCTTAAAATCGTAGTTTTTCCGCTTCCACTTGGTCCTAAAAGTCCTATAAGTTTCCCTTTTTCAATTCCAAAATTAACATTATTTGATGCTTTATAATCTCCAAAAGTCTTATTTATATTTTTTAATTCAACGTACATTTGTGCCACCTGCTTTCTTTGCCTTATGTTCAACAATATTTTTTAATATCAATACTATCACTGCCATTATTACCAACAAAGAAGAGACAGCAAATGCTTCTGATAATTTAAATTCGTTATATAAAATCTCAACATGAAGAGGAAGGGTATTTGTCTTTCCTCTTAAATGACCTGAAATAACTGAAACAGCTCCAAACTCTCCCATTGCTCTGGCACTGCATAATATAATTCCATATAAAAATGCCCATTTTATATGAGGAAAAGTTATCCTTCTGAATATAGTAAAACCACCTGCTCCCATAAGTGCTGCCGCTTCCTCTTCATCAGTCCCCTCAGAATTTAAGACTGGAATTATTTCTCTAGATACAAAAGGAAATGTTACAAATATAGTTGCAAGTATTATTCCAGGCACTGCAAAAACAATTTTTATATTGTGTTGTGATAAGAAAGGATATGCCCATCCCATTCTTCCAAATGTCAATGTAAAAAGAAGACCTGCTACAACTGGAGACATTGCAAATGGTATATCTATTAAGGTTGTAAGAAGATGCTTGCCTCTAAACTTGAATTTAGTTATACACCAAGCTGCAAAAAGACCAAAAAAGGTATTTATAAGTACAGCAATCACTGTTGTAATAACGGTAAGTTTAAATGCCTTGATAGTATACTCATCTAATATGACATTCATATATGCATTAAAGCCTTTACTTAAAGCATATATAAGAACAACAGCAAGAGGCATTATGAGCATTATGAATGCAAACAAAACACTTATTGTAATCAGTATGTATTTTATATATTTCAAATTATTATCCTTATCCATATCTCTGCCTCCTAATTTGTTCTTTTACTTACTATTGACTGAATTATATTTATTATAAATAAAATTGAAAATGATGCTGCCAATATTACAAGTGCTATTGCTGTTGCATCTGTATACTTTAACTGCTCAAGTTTTGATACAATTAAAAGCGGTGCAATCTGTGTTTCATATGGTATATTCCCTGCTATAAATACAACGCTTCCATATTCTCCTATTCCTCTTGCAAGTGCTAGTCCAAATCCTGAAAGCATTGCAGGAAATATTTCTGGAAATATAACCTTGAAAAATGTTCTTGTTTTACCTGCTCCAAGCATTGCTGCTGCTTCCTCATATTGTTTATCCATTTTTTCTAAAACTGGCTGTATTGAACGGACTACAAATGGAATTCCAATAAATATCATGGCTATTATTATTCCAATCTTTGTATAAGCTATCTGTATTCCCGCTTTTGAAAATATGCTTCCAATCCATCCTTCATTGGAATACAATGATGTAAGCGCTATGCCTGCTACTGCTGTTGGAAGAGCAAAAGGAAGTTCTATCATTCCATCCAATAAGTTTTTTCCTGGAAATTCATACTTTACAAGAACCCATGAGAGTATGACACCAAAAATGCTGTTAATTACAGCTGCAATAAATGCACACCCAAAGCTTACTTTGTATCCAGATATAACTGATTTAGAAGTTACAACTTTTATAAATTCTTCAACTGTTAACCCAGAAGCACATATTACAATTGATACAACTGGAATAAGTATAATAAGACTAAGCATTGATATTGTAATTCCTATTGAAAGGCCAAAGCCTGGTATTATGTTTTTTGAAGATTTTTTTCTGAAATTTAAATTGATTCTGCTCATGATCCACATCCTCTTCTCAATAACTATTAAAATTACCGTAACTCATATTATTTCTATTGAGCTTTATTGATATATTTGGTCAAAAACAGCTCCATCTTCAAAGAAATCTTCATACGCCTTGTCCCAGCCTCCAAATTCTCCATCTATTGTTACAAGATTAATATTTAAGTCAAATACATCACTATACTCTTTTAAAATATCCTGATTGCTTGGTCTATAAAAATTATCTCCAGCAATTCTTTGAGCTGTATCTGAATATAGATATTCCAGATAAGCTTTTGATACTTCTTCAGTTCCATTTTTTTGTGCATTTTCATCAACAACTGCAACTGATGGTTCTGCTAGTATGCTTAAACTTGGAGTTACTATTTCAAATTCATCTGGATGTTCTTTTACTGACAGATATGCTTCATTCTCCCATGCAATAAGCACATCTCCCTGTCCATTTTCAACAAATGTAGTAGTAGCCCCTCTGGCACCTGAATCTAATACAAGAACATTTTCATAAAGTTTTTTAACAAATTCCCTTGTCTTTTCCTCATCTCCATTAAATTTTTTATCTGCATATGCCCATGCTGCAAGAAAATTCCAGCATGCACCTCCTGAAGTCTTTGGATTAGGTGTAATTACTCCAACCCCATCCTTTACAAGATCATCCCATCCTTTTATATTTTTTTCATTTCCCTTTCTGACTAAAAAAACAATTGTTGATGTATATGGTGAACTATTTTTCTCAAATTCATTAATCCATCCCTTATCTATCAGTCCTGCATTTTCTATGGATGTAATATCATGTGCTAATGCTAATGTAACCACATCTGCATCATTTCCTTCAATTACAGAACGTGCCTGTTTTCCAGAACCTCCATGAGACTGTGTCACTTTTACATCCTGACCGCTTTTATCTTTCCAGTACTTTGCAAACTCTTCATTATATGCTTCATATAACTCCCTTGTAGGATCATAAGATACATTAGTAATTTCGATTGTATTTTTTGAATCAGCCTTAACTTCTGATTCATTTTTGCACCCTGTTAATGTTATAGCCCCTAATGATAATACTAATCCTAAACTGATTATTCTTTTTAATTTCATGTAAATCTCTCCATTTCATATTTAATATACTTCTGCTATTTTGCTTTATCTGCACATGCAACATCGTATATTTCCATATGTGTAAAAGATTTTTGCCCCAAATTTAATCATTATTCCACCTCTACTTCAATTTACAGCTATTAAAAAATTCTTATAGAGTTTTTTAATATTGTAATTTGCAAATCAATGATATTTAAATTATTCAAATAAGAATACTAGGATTTAATTTTAAAAAAATTATTCTTTATTCAAATAACGAAGTTGATAAATATCTTTCTCCTGTATCAGGTAATAAAACAACTATATTCTTTCCTTTATTTTCTGGTCTTTTTGCAAGCTCTGTTGCTGCGTGTATTGCTGCTCCTGCAGAAATTCCCACCAAAAGCCCTTCATCTTTAGCTACATTTCTTGAAGCTTCAAATGCATCGTCATTTTCAACTTTTATTATTTCATCTACAATATCCAAATTCATTACACTTGGTACAAATCCAGCACCTATTCCTTGAATCTTATGTGCTCCTGCTTTTCCTCCTGATAATACTGGAGATCCTGCTGGCTCAACTGCTATCACTTTTACATTTGGATTTTTAGCTTTTAAAGCTTCCCCATTTCCAGTAACAGTACCACCTGTACCAACTCCTGCAACAAAAATATCTACTTTTCCATCTGTATCATTCCATATTTCTTCAGCAGTAGTTTTACGATGTACTTCCGGGTTTGCTTCATTTTCAAATTGTTGTGGAATAAATGCATTTCCATATTCATGTGCTAATTCTTCTGCTCTTTTTATTGCTCCCTTCATTCCTTCTGCTCCTGGAGTAAGAACAACTTCAGCTCCTAATGCTGATACAATTCTTCTTCTTTCAACACTCATTGTATCAGGCATTGTAAGAATTAATTTTAATCCTTTTGAAGCAGCTACAAATGCTAACCCGATTCCTGTATTTCCACTTGTAGGTTCAATAATAACTGTATCTTTATTTATCTTTCCATCCTTGATTCCTTGTTCAATCATTGCATTTGCAACCCTGTCTTTAACACTTCCAAGAGGATTAAAATATTCAAGTTTTGTAATTATTTTTGCCTGTAAATTATTTTTTTCTTCATAATTGCTTAATTCAAGCAATGGTGTATTTCCTATAAGGTCTGTTAATTTCTTTGCTATTTTTGCCATAATTCATCTCTCCCAACATTTTATTTAATTTATATTTTCTTATCTTTATGTATTTTAATTTATTATCTGTTAATTTCTTGATTTGAATACATTATATCCTAGTATTCCTAGTTTGTAAATAGGTTTAATCTATTTTCTTTATAAAAATATTAAATTTAGTAAAAATATGAGTATACTATTTTCATTTCTAAAATTATTTTTTAGCTGTTTTAATTGCTATAATCCCTTGATATTACTTGATTTATTTATTAATATTATAATTCATAAAATATAAAATATTGTTTTTTTAAAAATCCTAGTTGCAAACTAGGATTTTTAATTCTTATCTCTCTATAAATTAAATTTAAGCTATAATCTCTTAAATAAATCGAAAAAATATACATTCGCAACATTTTTTCTATTTAATGTGAACATTCCACCAAACTATATTTAAATTTCATATATGTTAACAATAAAACTTCTCAATAATCAAAAAAATCTTAGAAAGATTTCCTCTTTTATTGTAAGTTAACATTTGTACATTATTAATTGGAAAACTTCTCTCATCATCTCAATAAATAAGAAAGCGCTAAACTCAGTAATTTCTGAATTCAGCGCTTCTTATTAATTTAATAATCCTGTACATCAAATTCTCTGTCTTTAAAATAATATTTTCTATCATCTTCTGTTATTTCTCTTATTATCCTGCATGGATTTCCAGCTGCAATAACATTGTCAGGAATATCTTTTGTTACAACACTTCCTGAACCTATAACAACATTATTTCCTATTTTTACACCTGGATTTATTACAACACTTCCTCCAACCCATACATTATCTCCAATTGTAACTTCAATTCCATATTCATATCCTGAATTTCTTGATTTAGGATGAATAGGATGCCCTGCTGTATAAATAGATACATTAGGTGCAAACATTACATTTTCTCCAATAACGACTTTTCCAACATCTAAAATTACACAATTATAATTTGCATAAAAATTATTTCCTACCTCAATATTCTTTCCATAATCACAGTGAAACGGCTGTTCAATAAAAACTTCTTCACCAGTTTTTCCTAATATATTTTTTATCTGCTCATCCATTTTTTCTTTTTCATCTGGACGAGTATTATTATATTCATATATCTTCAATTTATTTTCAATTCTTTCTTCTTTAAGACCATCAAGCCATGCCTTATATGGTAATCCTGCTAACATTCTTTCTTTTTGACTCATAAACGACTCCCCTTTAACAATTAAATATTACATAGTAATTAAATATAAATTATGTGTTCTATAATACATTTTGTACATATATTATAAATGTTTACATTAAATAAATCTACAGCTTATTACTTTTATATCTATAATTTATATATACATATGATCTTTATCTTTAAATAAACTACTAAATATTAAAATGATATATTTTTATCATTTTATCCAGATTATTATGACTGTTTTATGACACTTTTAATTCATTATTTATAACATTAGTTTACCTATAAATCATTAATAAATATAATTAACTTAGAAACAGTATTTAGGAGGTACTAATATGGCAGATATAAAAGTAATCATAATGGATATTGATGGAACACTAACTAATAATAAAAAAATAATTACAGAAAAAACAAAAAACACTCTTTTAAAAGCACAGGAAAATGGAGTTTTATTGATACTAGCTTCTGGAAGACCTACTTCTGGACTTATGTATTTTGCAAAAGAATTAGAGATGGATAAACATCATGGATTATTAGTATGCTTTAATGGCTCAAAAGTTATTGATTGTCAAACCAACAAAGTTTTATTTAATGAAACAATGAGTGTTGAAGAAGGACAGGCTGTTCTTGAACATATGAAAAAATTTCAGGTAAAACCTATGATAGATAAAGGTGAATATATGTATGTAAATGATGTTTTTGATAATGAAATTCATCATAAAAATCAAGTTATCAACATAATAAAATATGAGTCTCGTAATGGCCGATTTAAATTATGTGAAAAAGATGATCTTGCAGCCTTTGCTGATTATCCATTAAATAAAATTCTTACAGCTGGAGAACCTGAATATTTAGAAGAACATTATAAAGAAATGATGGAACCATTTAAAGATTCTTTAAGCTGCATGTTTACAGCTGATTTCTATTTTGAATTTACAGCTAAAGGTATTGATAAAGCAAAAGCTTTAGACACTGTTCTTACACCTATGGGATATAAAAGAGAAGAAATGATTGCTTTCGGAGACGGACACAACGATAAATCAATGATTGAATATGCGGGTATAGGAGTTGCTATGGCTAATGCTGTAGATGCACTTAAAAATATTGCTGATGAAATCACTTTATCAAATGAAGAAGATGGAATTGCTTTCACTTTAAACAAACATTTAAATATTTAAAATATTTTAAAAATCTCATCTTCCATTATAAATGGTACATTATAAATTACATAATACATATAATTTAGTCAATAATGTACAACAATAATAAAACCCATATTACAAAAATTTCTTTACTTGTAATATGGGTTTATTATTTAAATTTATTATATAATAGTCTTATGTATTATTTAGTAATAATACATAAGACTATTATGTAAATATTAGGTGAACATTCATGAATATCTTTACTAAACTAAATAAACTTACAAACTTAACAGAAAGTGAAAAAACGCTGGTATCTTATATGGAGAACTCTCCTGAAGATTTTGTAAAAATGAATGCTTCTGAAATAAGTAATGCTTGTTTTATTTCAACTTCAACAATATATAGACTATGTCAAAAATTAAATTTATCTGGTTTATCAGAATTAAAAGTCAATATATCCATGTCATTTAATGAATACTTAAAGGAAGATGACTCAATAGATTATAACTATCCATTTAAGCAAAATGAAACTCAAAATCAGATTATATTAAAAATGCAGGAATTATATGAACATACAATTGCATCTTCGCTCAATTTAATGGATCCTAACCAGCTAAAACTTGTTTCCAATGTTTTATTAAAAGCAGAAAATATTGATTTTTATACATCAGCAGGAAATATATATTTTGCAGAAAACTTCAAATTTCAAATGCAGGAAATAGGAAAATTCATAAACGTTCCAATTGAAGAATATCATCAGCTTTTAACTGCATCTACAAGCAACGAAAATCATACTGCAATAATTGTGTCTTTTGAAGGTCGAGGATTGATTGTAGAAAGATTAGCTAAAATCCTGAAAAAGAATAATACTCCAATAATTTTAATTTCATCTACAAATAAGAATCCCATCACAAAATACGCTGATTATCATCTATATTTAAGTTCAGATGAAAATCACTTTAATAAAATCTCATCTTTTTCAACAAGGCTGTCTTTACTATACGTTTTAGACTGTATATATACATGCTACTTCAAATTTAATTATGATAAAAATATAAATTACAAATTAAGTTCGTATAAAAAGTTATCTGGAATGGATAAAAGCTAATTTGAGATGATTTCATATAATGACAAAAACAATCAATACATGTTAAAAAATAAGAATTAGTTTTTCCCCACAAGTGGGGAAAACATATATTTCACCTGCTATAATAAAATATAACTATATACAATAACAATATTTTATTGATGAAAATTTTAACAGAAATGTTGAACAAAAAGATAGCATAACACCACTACCAATACTAACGAAAGGAAATGATATTATGCAAAACTAATAATTTACTCTTTTTTTAAAATATCAACTGTATGAGCACCTGCTCCTAAAAGTTCAGGTCTTTCACAATTAGCAAGATGATATTCAATAAACTTATTATATGTTTCTTCATCCATTGCATTTAATGTAGTTCTTATATAATTTGCTGGTCCATCTGCTGAAATCAGTTTTATTCTTGTAAGTCCAGCAGATTTATATATTTTATCAATATCTTCGACTCTCACATAATCATATAAATCTTCTGGTGAAGATATAAATTTAAAATCATCTGTAACCTTTCCAGCTTCAATACATTCAAGTATATGATTCTGTTTAAATCCATATGTTATTACACTATAATCATTCATACAATATGCAACTAATATAGTTCCTCCAACTTTAGTTACTCGTTTAGCTTCATTTAAAGCTTTCAGTTTATCTTCAAATGTATATAGATGGTACATTGGTCCAAATACTAATGTCATATCAAAACTATTTTCTTCAAATCTCGATAAGTCTAATGCATTTCCATGAAAAGCTTTCACCGAACTCTTCTTTGATTTTAAAACCCCTAAATTATGTTTTACAAGCTCAACTGCTGTCACATCATACCCTTCATTTGCAAGCTGTACAGAATATCTTCCTGTTCCTGCACCAACATCCAATATTTTTGCTTCTTTATTATCTCCAAGATACTCATGAATATATTTCATTGAAGTTACATATTCTACATTTCCATGTCTTCTTGTAAGTCTTTTGTCTTCGCAAAATTTCCCGTAATATTTATCTAATTCGTTTGCCATGTTCTACCTATTCCTATCTAATTTTATCGTTAAATAATTAATCAATATCTTTATTATATCTTATTTTTATTTCTTTTAAAATAAATCAGATGCTATAAAATTATATTTTTATAACATCTGATTAAATTCAAATTAACTTATCATATCAAAGAAACTTACCTGATCACTTTCCTGCATACCATCAAGACATCCAAATTTTCTTAATAAATCAGTAGCTGAATTACCTATCTTTGCACGTTTTTTCAAATTATCAATTGAACTTATTGGATCTATCTCATGAACTGCTGCATATATAGATTCAGCAGCTACATTACCCATTCCCGCTATACTATTTAAAGGCGGTCTTAATCCTTCCTCTTCAACTTTAAATTTTGTAGCATCAGATTTATACAAATCCATTGGCAGGAATTTAAGTCCTCTTTCATACATTTCAAGAACTATTTCAAGATCATCATACATATCCTTATCTTTTGGAGCAGCATCATTTCCTTGTGCATTTATTTCTGCCATTTTTTCTTTAACTTTTTCTTTTCCAAAAATCATATATTCAGCATCAAATGATTTCGCTCTTATTGAAAAATATGCTGCATAATAAGCCTTAGGAATATGAACTTTAAACCATGCAATTCTAAATGCCATCATTACATAAGCTGCTGCATGGGCTTTAGGGAACATGTATTTAATCTTTTTACATGATTCAATGTACCATTCAGGCACTTCATGCTCTCTCATAAGCGCTTCATATTCGGCCCATTTTTCTGGGTCCTTGAGTGCTTTACCTTTACGCACAGTTTCCATTATTTTAAATGATGTATTTTTGGGCAGTCCCATTTTAATAAGATAAACCATAATATCATCTCTACAACATACGGCATCACTTATACTTGTAATTACTCCTGCATCTATAAGATCTTTAGCATTTCCAAGCCATACATCAGTACCATGTGAAAGACCTGATATACATAAAAGGTCTGAGAAAGTTTTTGGAAGTGTATCTACAAGCATTCCTCTTACAAATTTTGTACCAAACTCTGGAACACCAAAAGTACCAACCTTTGAATTTATCTGATCAGGTGTAACGCCAAGAGCTTCTGTAGATGAAAATAGTGACATTGTCTCTTTATCATCAAGAGGTATCTTCTGAGGATCTACTCCTGTAATATCCTGAAGCATTCTTATTACCGTAGGATCATCATGACCCAGTATATCTAATTTTAAAAGATTTTGGTCAATTGAATGGTAATCAAAATGTGTTGTTATTATATCTGAATCAGGATCATCTGCTGGATGCTGTACAGGGCAGAATTCAAATATCTCTCTTCCCTTTGGTACAACAATTATTCCTCCTGGATGCTGTCCTGTTGTTCTCTTAATTCCTGTACAGCCTTTTGAAATTCTTAATATTTCAGCTTTATTTATCTGTGTATTCTTTTCTTCATAGTATTTTTTTACATATCCAAAAGCTGTTTTTTCAGCAATTGTACCTATTGTTCCAGCTTTAAATGTAGTTCCTTTTCCAAATATTACTTCTGTATATCTATGCGCTTTTGCCTGATATTCACCTGAGAAATTTAAATCTATATCAGGTTCTTTATCACCATTAAATCCAAGGAAAGTCTCAAATGGTATATCCATTCCATCTTTTCCCATATTTTCACCACAAACAGGGCATACTTTATCCGGAAGGTCAAACCCATTTTTTGCTCCATAATCATTAAAATCTGAATATTTACACTTAGGGCATCTATAATGAGGCGGAAGGGCATTAACTTCTGTAATTCCTGTCATATATGCAACTACAGATGAACCAACCGAACCTCTGGAACCAACAAGATATCCATCTTCATTTGATTTCCAAACAAGTTTTTGAGCAATGATATACATAACTGAAAATCCATTTTTTATTATTGAATCAAGTTCTCTGTCAAGTCTTTCCTGTACAACATCTGGAAGAGACTCCCCATATAACTCATGAGCTTTTCCGTATGCTATATCTTTAATTGTTTGTTCACATCCTTCAATATGAGGTGGACATTTTTCTGGCGATATAGGACTTATCTGCTCACACATATCAGAAATCTTATTTGTATTTTCTACAACAACTTCATAAGCCTTTTCTTTTCCTAAATAAGAAAATTCCTCAAGCATTTCTTCTGTAGTCCTTAAATATAAAGGTGCCTGCATATCTGCATCTTTAAATCCCTGTCCTGCTTCAAGAATACGTCTATATATTTCATCTTCAGGATCCATAAAGTGAACATCACCAGTAGCAACTACAGGTTTTCCTAACTTTTCAGCAAGACTTATTATCTTTTTATTTATTTCTTTTAAATATTCTTTATCAGGAACCTGTTCATTTCTTACAAGATAATCGTTATTTCCAAGAGGCTGTATTTCAAGATAATCATATTCTTTTGCTATATTTTCAATTTCCTCATCAGACTTTCCAAGTAATATTGACTGATAAAGTTCTCCCTCACTACAAGCACTTCCAAGTATAAGACCTTCTGAATATTTTTTTAACATACTCTTCAATATACGAGGCTTTTTATAAAAATAATCTAAGTGAGAATATGATACAAGCTTATATAAATTTTTTAACCCTACATAATTTTTTGCAAGTATTATAGCATGATATGTCTTTACTTTTTTATACTGTACTTTCTTAGACTCTTCATTGCATGCATATTCTTCAACATCTTCAAGAGTTTCTGTTCCTCTCTCTTTTAACATATCAATCATTATATTAAATACTTTTACTGTAGTATCAACATCATCAAGAGCTCTATGTGCCACTTCAACTTTTATACCCAGATTTTTAGCTATTCGTCCAAGCTTATAGCTTTTATATTCTGGGAAAAGATCATGTGCAAGAGTTAATGTATCAATATATGTAAAGTCAAAATCATATCCCAATTCTTTTGCATAATGTCTTAGAAATCCAATATCAAATTCTGCATTATGTGCAACAAGAACACTTCCCTCAATAAATTCCAGCATTTTAGGAAATACTTTATCTATTGTTTCAGCATCTCTTACCATGTCATCTGTAATATTAGTTACTTCAACAACTCTTGGTGGAATCGGCTTTTCAGGGTTTACAAAAGTACTAAATTTATCAATTACCTTTCCATTTTTGACTTTCATTATTCCTATTTCAGTTATCTTTTCATGTCTAGGTGAAAACCCTGTAGTTTCAAGGTCAAGTACACAATATATCGTATCAATACTCTGTCCTTTTATATTTTTAACTGAAGGAGTTTTATCTGGTGCAAGATATGCTTCTACCCCATAAATTATCTTCATATCAGGATTATCTCTTCCAAGAAGTTTATGTGCTTCTGGAAATGCTTGAACTACTCCATGATCAGTTATAGCAATAGATTTCATACCCCACTCCATAGCTCTCTTAATAAGATCAGTGGCACTTGTCATAGCATCCATCTGGCTCATTTTTGTATGCATGTGAAGTTCTACTCTCTTCACTTCAGAATTATCAACTCTTTTTGCTCTCTTTATTCCATTTGTTTCTACTATTGTATTAGCTATTATTTCAATTTCATTAGAAAATTTACTATATCCTGAATTTCCAAAAAGCCTTACACCTTTGGCTTTTTTTAATTTAGATATAACTTCTTCACTCTGTTCGGGTTTTATAAAACATTTGCAGCACATTGAACTTGAACCATCATATAAATCAAAAGATGCAAGTATCTTTCCACTTCTTAATTCTTTTGTTTCCAAATTTGATATTTCACCCTCAATGGCAACTGTTCCTTCATATGGTGTAATATCAACAATCTTTATTATAGGGTCTTTTATATTTGTACTTCTTCCAAGTATAAGAAATGGATTATTCTTTTTGCTTCCTTTATCTTCTCTTTTAAAGTCACTTCCATTTTTATTTTCATATCCTTTATTATATGGATTAGTAACAGCCGATGACACATTTGATTTTTCTGAATTTGTTAAATCGCCATTGTTCTTTGTACTTTTATGATTACTGCTGCTTTCCATTCCAAATTCTTTTTGTAATTTGAGCATTTCTTCTTTTCTTTTATTTTCATTAAGTCTGCTCTGTTCTTCATTTGTAACAATATCATGAAATTTAATATTATAAGTTCTGCCATATATGTTTTTTATAGCTTCCTGTATCTCATTATCATATTTTAAATTTTTCAGCATATGTGATACTGCCATATTAAAACTAAAATTTATTTCTTTATCTCTTATTTCATAATCACATTTATTTATTGCTGCTTTTAAATATGGATGCCTATTAGATAGAAAATTTAAAATATTATCCATTTCGTTCTCTATAGGATTTAATTCAACATCTTCATGATATTTGATACTTATTTTGGCATCATTTAAGAGAAATCTGTCTCTTATAAAATTATTCAATCTTTCAATTTCATTTATATCAATATAATTATTTGAGCTTATTTCTATTTCAAGTATTCTGCTCTTTTTTTTTAGTATTACTTTTGTAACAACAGCTTCTTTTATATTGCTTTCTGTTTTATAATCACTAAAAACTTCATTGACTTTTTTCACTATTATATAAACCTCATTAATATATATTTCAATTAACAATGTATAATTGACAATTGATGATGAAATCTTTTCAATATTTCTTTAATCATTATATAGTTCTATTATTTTAAACATATACTCCAATTGACAATGTATAATGGACAATTGACAATGAATAGCGAAATCTTTTTAAGATTTCTTTAATTATTATGTAGTTTTATTATTGGAACATATATAACTCATTAATATATTTTAGCCAAATTTATTTATTAGTCAATTTATAAAATTTTATAAATTATATTTATCTTTTTTTAATTAAAAAATTCTAAGCTATAAAACTTCTCTATGATTATATGTTTCAATTCTAAATCCTTTTTATATTTTACTATGTACTAATAGAAGTAACAATATATTAATTCCTAATTATTACGCATAATATTGTATATATTTCAATTGATAATTGATAATGAAATCTTTTCAATATTTCTTTAATTATTTAAATAGTTTTATTATTGAATAAAAGGAACTGTTAAATTTAAAAAATCAGCTATCATATTATAAGTATATTGATTAAGTTATTTAATGCTTTATATGTTATGATTTAATCTTTATGTGAAAGTTCCTTTTATATAATTTCCTGCAGGAAAATGAAAGTTTTCTTGCAAAAGTGAACTAAGTTCACTTTTGCATTTTTAAATCTGTGCAAGCAATGGATTTTTCTTTTTAGGTTTAATATCTTTTTTTACTTCAATTTTTTGTTCCACTTCATTACTTTCCTTATATATATTATTGGTTTTGTCTGCTTTTAATACTTCCGAATTTTTAGAAAGATTTTGATTTGTAAAATCTCTTTTTGAAACTTTTATCTCATTTACTGATTTGTTTTCATCATAATCAATATTTTCTTTTACTTGTTTGCTATTATCAATATTTAATAGTATCTTTTTCATTTTCTACTTTATTAAAGGTATTATAAAAAATATTATTTAAATATTTCATTTTATACTTTGTATTAATATTTTGAAAATATGAAATATCAGGAATTTTATCTTCATTTCCTATTTTTATATACATCCTTATTATATCTTTTGTAAATGCTGCCAATTTTATTCCCTGAACCTTTATTTGCATAATATCATCATTAATGTCATTCTCATTTATAGATATAGATGTAGGTTCCATATATGAATTTTCTCTAAGTTTTACTGTTCCTCCATTTATATTTTCATTTAAAAAAAATGCTTTTAGTAAAGTTTTTACTGCAAAACTCTGTTCAATATTATTTTCCCTGAGCATTAAAAACCATGAAATAATATCAATATCCTTTTTGCTAAATCTTAATCCAATTCTCTGAGATTTCATTTATCTATTCCTTAAGAGCTGCAAGCTTTCCTTTTAGTCCTTTATAAGCCCCAGCAGCAATAGCAAATTCAATATCGAAAGTTTTTCCATTTAATATATTATTGGTCAATATTAATCTGTCTTCCTCAACAATTCCTTTTCCAACATAATATTCTTTCAAATATTCATAATAACTTGCTCCAGTACCACCTGTAACTAGAACATAATTAAAATCCAAAAGATTATTATATTTTTTATTAAGACTTTCAATAAATTTACTGCTCATATCCTTTATCTTAAATTTTTTTAATTCATTTAAATCAATTATCTCTGCTTTGCCATCTTTGAGATATTTTATTTTTCCATTATTTTTAGACATTAAATATTCAATAACATAATATTTAATATCAGGTCTTTGTTCTTCCAATTCTTTAGATATTTCTTTATTTATATTTTTCATTGCATGACTAGTATCACTAAATGTTTTTTCTTCATCTATACTTCCTCCTCTATCAACTGCAACTTCTCCTATTGTATAAAATCCACCATCTATAACTAAAGTAGGACCATCAGATAGGTAATAAAATTTATCTTCATCTATATTTCCTTCATCATCTGACGTCTCTCCTAATATTGATGCTATTGTTTGACTTACAGTAAAAATATTATTTTCATCTATAGAAAATTCATATTCTTTTTCCTCTTCCTTTCCAATACGAAGATAATAATTATGATTTCCTGCCAATATAGATCGTACTTGAGTGGAATAATTATCCCTTATTGAATGAGGAAGAGCCACCATAATGTAGATATTTATATTTTTTATATTTTCATATAGACCAAGTTTTGAAACTGCTATTGCTATAGCTGTTCTTAATCCTATTGTAAATTCATCAGAAACAAATCTCTTCTCTGAATAGAAATTTTTCATTTTTTCTTCCACATCTGAATTGTCTTTCTTTTCAAAAAGCAGCTCTCTTGCATACTGTCCTATCCTCCATGTTTCATTATCTTTATTCCTATACAAGATAAAATCATCAGCAACAGTCATATTAGATATTTTTTTTTCGTCTGTTTTTTCTGTATTAAATGGAAATTTAAAAAATTCCCCATTAGCTACAACTTTGATTGTATCAAATCCTGGATCAACTGCAATGTAAACTTCCTTCTTCATGATATTTTCCTCCATCATATATAAATTATGAGAATATTTTTTAATTTAAAGTCAAAAAAATTCCATTTCTTATGAGAATATTCACTTCTCCTTTTGAAATCAGAATTTAATTAATGTTTATTATGTTACTTTAATTCTTTTGTTATATGTACAACTAAAAATTCTCTTTATTTATCAATACTTGACCTTTATTATGCATAATCCGCTTTTGAAATTTTTTTCCATTTTTACTCATGCTATCACATTTTCCTAATATTGTCAATTTCGCTATTAAGCTATTTAAATTTAGGATATATAGATGTTACATAAATGTTATATAATCAAATATAACATTTATGTAACATCTATATATTTTTTATATACTTTTAACGTTATATTTTTGTTATATCTGTGCTATATGCATGTTATAGCTGAATTATATAAAAATTATATATTGGTTTTATTTCTGTTATATAGTTTTTATATTATCCTCTCATATAATAATAATTTATCTTTTCATAACATAATGTTGTAGATATTATAAATATTTTCAAATATGCATTTTAAAAAAATATATATTTTTGCTTAAATTATTCATATGTGAGTATTTTAAGAAAAGATATATCCCAATAATAAAAATACATAACATTAAAGAAATCTTTAAAAGATTTCATCCTTCATTGTCAATTGTAAATTGTACATTATTAATTGTAATATATATGGTTTTAACCTAAAATTTCAATTATGAAGACATTTTATAAAATTTATAAGATTTACTGTTCATTAATGAGTCAAATTTGCTCATATTTATGGTAATATATACATTAGAGGAGTGATTATATTTGAAAGGCAAATTATATTACAAATTAATAAAAGATAAAAGAAACGAACTTGATTTAACTCAAAAGCAGATTTGTGATGAATTGAATATTCCATTAGATGAATATAAAAAAATGGAATCTGGAGAGTTTATACCTCCAAAGAAACATTTAAAAAAAATTTGTGATTATTTGAAATTAAATATTGATGAAATATACATGGAAAACTTCAGAGATACTAAAGTTATTTCAGTTATGAGTAACAAAGGGGGCGTGGGAAAAACTTCTGTTACAGGATCAGTATCATTTTGTCTTGCAGAACTTGGTTACAAGGTATTATGTATAGATGCTGATATGCAGGGTAATTTGACACACTCTTTTAACCTTGAAACTGATGAAGACAAGAACTTGGCAGTTGCTTTAAAAAATGAAATTGACATAAAAGATTGTATATTAAAAAGTGAATATAATAATTTAGACTTTGTAGTATACAATTCTGCATTATCTGCAATAGATATGCTTATGTTCACAAAAAATGCAAGAGAATACATATTCAAAAGAATTCTGACTAATACAATTAATGAGGGAATTTATGATTTTATAGTTATTGATACAAATCCAAGTCTTTCAATCCTTAACTTTAATGTGATAAATGTAACAAATTACTGCATAGTTCCTGTTCAGCTTGGAGCTTTTGGTTTAGAAGGAATTGGAATACTGTTAAACTTTATTGATGACGCAAAACAATTTAATTCAGATTTTGTAGATTATAAACTTGTAATTAATAACTATGATTCACGAAAAAGCATAACTAAAAAAAGTCATGAATGGCTTAAAGAAAATTATGGTGATATATTATTAAATAGTATGATAAGAGTTGATACAAATATTGAAAATGCACAGGTTGAAAACATGCCTGTTCTTGAATATAACAGCAGCTGCAGAATTTCTAAAGAATTCAGGGAATTAACTAAAGAAATTCTTAAAATAGTAAAATAATATAACTTTAAATAAATATGATATAAATTATTATTGTTTATAATAGGAGAAAAGTATAAACATGGCAAAAAAAAATAGTACTTTTAATTTACGAACTAATAGAAATACAGATAAAAAAAATAGCATAGCTTCAAGTTTTTTCAGCAGCACTCCTTCACAGGAAAATACTGAGAAAACTGAACTAAATAATGCTAATACATCTAATTATACAGACAGCATAGTAAATCACCTTGTCAATGCTTCAAGCGGTCTTGATTCTGTACTTGTAAATCTTGATGACTTATATAATGCTCCAGATGAATGGAATTTCTATGATAGGCTTCCTGCTGGAAAAATGCAGGAACTTATTGAAAGCATTGTAAGCATCGGACTTCAAGAACCTGTTATCGTATGGAAAAAAGATAACAGTGGAAAATATATGATTTTAAGTGGACATAATAGAGTTCATGCATTTAAAATACTTAGAGATAATCAGGATTATGATAAATATGCTAAAATTCATGCAGTAATAAAAGAAAATGATCTTTCTGAAGAAGAAGCAAAAGAGATTATAGTTGATACAAACTGGGTTCAAAGGCAGCTTACAACAATACAAAAAGCCCGCTCAATAAATTTTAAATATAGAAAACTTAAAAAGGATTCTTTAGATAAAAAACTTAAATTTAATATAAATTCTATAATTGCTGAAGAATATCATATAACAAGCAGACAGCTTATTTCGTATAAATGTCTTGGTAATCTTACTGATAAAGCTCAACTTGCAGTTGATAATGATAAATTAAGCATAAAAGCTGGAGTCGCAATTTCTAAGCTTCTGCCACAAGATCAGAATTATATTATTGATAACTATGAAATTTCAATTTTGAATAAAAAATATTCAAAAATTAAATCAGCATATAATTTAGAAAATGGAACTATAGATAAAGAAAAACTATCTTTGCTTCTAAATGAAAGTGAGCTAAGTAGTATAACTATAAAAGTTCCAAATGAATACAGAGATTCTTTATTAGCTGAAATACAAAAATTAAAGGAAAAATATAATATAAAAAAGATTGATTAATCTATAGTTATAAAAATTTTAAGATTCTAAGAGTTTTTAAATCTTTAGAATCTTAAAATTTTATTTTTTATTCTATAGGAAATATATTGGGGGATAACTTTAGAAAAAAAGCAGAAACACACAATATGCAAGGCAGACTTTTTTACGATTAAATTACTTAAAACCTAAATCATTCTAATAATTTTTTAAATTATATTGTTAAAATGATTTTCTTTAAGTGCAATATACTGTTTTACTATTTTTTGATCTGTAAGTTCACTTAACTCATCTTCATCATTTAATATTCTTCCCATTTCATAAAGAAAACTTGCTCTTAAATTCTGTGCTGTATAAGCTTCATCTAAATCAGCTTTTATAACAGCATTTCTGAATGCTATTTGAAATGATCTTATATTTTTAGGTTTTCCTGATGAATTCACAAATAAATTATCACACTTTGGTTTTATATTCTTTCTAAAATTAATATAACAACATAAATCATTATACAATGTGTCTTGAATAGGATAAAATATATCTTTTCCAGAATTATTATACTTTATAAGTCTATTTTCAATATCTACATCACTTATTTTCATATTAAATATACTTGTTATCTTCATTCCTGTTGTCATAATTATTTTACATATACACACATCTCTTATTCCATAATTCTTATCTCTTAATATAGAAAGAATTTTTTTTATATCACTATAACTTATAGATTGTGGTTTTACCTGTTCTATCTTTAATTTAGGAACCATAAGAGCAATATTATATGGAAGTACATTATAATTTTTGCATATATACTTCATTATAAGCCTTAATGATACAAGTTTCTGGTTTATGGTTATAGGTTTGTTTTTCATTACATTAAGGCAGAAATCTAAAAATTCCTGAATATGTTTTTCTTTTATGTCTCTTATTGAAAAGTCTGTCTTCCCATATTTCATATACAGATATTTATCAAAAAGCATAATGTTATAGTAATTTATTTTATATGAGCGTTGCCATGCTTTTATTTTATCAGCATCAATAGCTTTATTATCTTTAGATGTAGAAAAATATTGTTTTTCCATATCTATTTTATATTTATATAAATATTCACTTAGAACATAATCTACTTTGGGATGTTCTTCAAATTGTTTCTTAGTTATATTCATAAAACAAATTCACCTCTATTTAACTTTAAAGAATTATTTTAAGTAAGATAAATAATTCTCATAATGAACTATAATTGAACTTTTAAAACATATATATTTATTAGGCCATATTCTTGAAATTATTATAACAAAATACAAACTTATGTTCCAGTTAAACAGATTATTTCTTTATTTTATTGAAATTTATCTATGTTAATTTTAAATCCTACTGTTTATATCATTACTTTCAATTTATTTATTATCATACTATTTATTTATTTACTTACAGTTTATCGAAATCAACAATCTACTCTAAAACTAGATATAATCAGCTTTTTAGAAATTTTGAAGTTTTATATTTTTTCTTAAATTGCAAAAAACTTTATCAGAATTATTAATGACTTTATTTTATTATTTTATAACAAGCCTGAATTATTAAATAATTAGTAAAAAATAATTAATAACTTTAAAAACTATTTAAATGACTGTAAATAATTTTTAAATAAAAATATGAATATTTTAAATAAGTATAAAAATATTTTTTAAAATAATTTTATATTATTATATAACTATAAATATTTATTAAATAATTATAATATATTTTTAAATAACTATTATTAATAATTTAATAACTTTACAAAAAAATATAAATATAACGCCTATAATTTTGAAATAATATCAAAATATTCTAGAAATTAAAAACATAGATGGAATTCAAATTCGAATTTTATTTACAGAAATGAAAAGTTAAGACGATAATATAGAAATTTTAAATGATATAAAAAGAATAACAGTATGATTAAAATATAATTTTTAATCATACTGTTATTTTTTGCAAAGACAAATAAGCCTTTAAATACTGCAAATTTTAAAGGCCATCCCCCTATTTATACTGCTTTCAAAATAGATAGGGCATACTGTATAT
>NZ_CAKVKB010000022.1 GCF_934754915.1 uncultured Clostridium sp. | reverse complement strand
AATGCATCCTCATCGCTGCTATAATTCTGCACTTCTACATGAATAAATAATATTTTGCTGTTATTATCTTTTAACCTTACTTTTATTATTTTATCTGATATTATTTTTTCAGCACTGTCTTTATCAAATATTTCTCTCTGTATTTCTGAAAGTTCAAGATCAAGACTTTCAGTCCCAATTTCCCAGTCTATATCATTAAATATCTCTGGAAATAAAACTTCCACCACTTCTATTTCAAAAGCTTCAAGAATTGTTTTCCAAGCTGCATCATAATCATGTTTTTTTGACACTTATCTTATCCTTTCTTTTTCTTTACAGAACATCTTCTTTTGACTTTTTTCATTTGATGCGCCATAACTTATAATATAGTTTCCAGGCATTCTTATTATAAACCCTCCACTTAATTTTTTACCTTTTTTCTTCAATACCTCATCTGCCATATCAAGTGCTTTTCCAGGAAGTCCTCCGCAATTTACTACTGCATAGACCATAGTTTCATCACTTAAATTAAGCTTATTCAAAAAATCACTTATTATAAGAGGCATCCCCCAGTTATATACTGGATATACTATACATAAAGTTTCTCCTTTAATCATTTCTCCATTATATTCTGTTACTTTTTTAATAATACAATCTCCAATATTCTCTGCTAAATCTTCCGCAATTTGAAGACTATTCCCTGTTCCTGTGAAATAATATATGGTATTCATATAAATCCCTCCATTGAAATGTATATAAAATATAAGTTCTGTTAAATTTAATCCTAATTTCACATTAATAATACAGTAAAAATTTAACTATTACTTTCAATTACCTGCTATTTTTATTTTATAGTTTTATAAACTTCTCTAAGTGATATTCCAAACATTCTTTTACATGTAGCTGCACAATGTGATGGGCTGTCAAAACCAGCAGCAATGCTTGCTTCTGTAATATTCATTCCCTCATTTATATACTTTGATGTCTTTTTAAGTTTTTCCAATGCCAGAAAACTATGTAGTGTCATTCCTGTTTCTTTTTTAAAAATATGTGACAAGCGACTTTTAGACAAAAAGACATTTCTGCCTAATTCATCTACCATTGAAGGTTGAATACATTTCTGTTTCTTAATATAAGACAATATTTCACTTACCCTCTTATCAAAAGTGCAGAAATCATTTTTATTTAATCCACATATACTCATAAGACTTTCATAAAGAATTTTATCTGAAATCATATTTTTATTAATATTGACATCATCCTTCACATCTATGTTATTATACGAATATGATTTAAACCTGTTATAAATATTACTATTACTTTCTATTGCAGTATTTGCTTTTATGTATTGTCTACGCACTTCATCAACTATTTTTTCATCTAATACATGATATTTTTTCCCATTAAGATAAACCTTATCAACAGACTGCCCATATGGACTTATTTTTGTAAACAAAAATACAAATGCTCCATTTTGTGGTATATTTCCTGTATGAACCACTTCTGAATTTATGCATATTCCCCTGCATGATATTTTTTCATTTTCAACATTCCATATCATATCCTCGCCCAAAGAAATTATAATATGAGATGCTAGGTGTTTATGAGGCTCAGGATCATTATAGTCTGCTAACATCATTAAATTTTCTTCAATATCATACATTTTGGACATTCTCTATACCTCCATATCCATTAAGAATCTTAAATATCCATATTTATATATTCAAAAACCTGTAAGAACTTGATAAATTCAAGCTTTACAGGCTTTTAGCATTCCAAGTAATTACCACAGTATCATCTGTTGATAAATCTTCTACCTTTAAATCAACTGCATCTTCTTCATAATCACAGCAGTCTACATCTTCATATTTAACTTAAAAAATTCAACTTAAGCTCTATCTATTTATCTAATTATAATATTTAATAAAATAACTCTTCCCATTGACTATTTCTTCAATCAAAACTTTTGAAAAACCTGCTCTTTTTCCTAATTCTATGTAATCTTCCTTTTCAAAAAATTGAAATCCTTTCTGTGTATAAGACAATTTTTTAAGCCATTCTTTAGAATAAACTGCATTATAAAATATCCCTCCACTTTTTAAAACCCTCTTAATTTCTTTTAAACCCTTTTCCACATCTGGCCAAAAGTAAATAGTATTTATGGAAGTGACAATATCAAAAGTTCCATCACTAAAATTCAAATTACAGCAGTCTCCTAATGAAAGATGTATTTTTCCTTCATATATTCCATTTTTATTCCTGTCTGATGCTGCTTTAAGCATATCTTCTGAAATATCTATTCCATGTATATTTGCTTTAGTCTTTTCAAATAACTGCTTTATAAGATATCCATTTCCATATCCAATATCTAAAATTTCATTTCTGGATTCTACATTTATATTTGAAATTACTGTTCTATACATTGCTTTATTTATTATGTTCATAATTAGGCAGCACAACTTTCCAATTAGACCTCTGGGATTTCCAAACTGAGAGCCTATGTATTCTTCAAATTTATTCACAAAAATCCTCCCATCATTTTTAACAACATATTTTATGCTATCCAATTGTAATTTATCTTCCAATTAATTATATCATTCTTCCAGAACTATATTATTCAATAATGAAATTTTCACCTTCCATATAATGCATAAAATAGTTCACAACTAATACAATCATCAATTAGATCTGCAAGTTGAAGACTATTACCTATATTATATAATTCTTAGAAAATATTTATTATTGCATGAGCTGTTGCCAAAGTTGGTATTCCTATTGTTTCTTTAAATTCTGTCCTCAAAACTCCAAACACTATACCTAAAAAAAATGCATTTATTACCTGTGAAATGCTATGATTTATTGGATAGTGATATAAAGCAAATAATAATGCTGATATAAAAACAGTCATATTATTTGATTTTATAATTTCCTCCACATTTTCTAAAATAAAGCCTCTCCAAAATGTTTCTTCAGATATACTTACAATAAATTGACTGATTAATGTATATATTAATTGACTTGGAATCTGTGGAATGCTTCTGAAAAAAATCAACTGAGCAATAAGCATTATAATGCTTACTATTACTCCTAATAACATCTGCATATAAAACTTAGATAGAAACAATCCGTATTTTTTAAATGATATTGTAGAAATTTTCATCAATGTTAGTGTAATTATAAATAATATTATATATGTAAAATTCTGAACTGCTTTTTTAATTATTATAGATATTGTTTCATTGTTATATATAACACGAATAACCAAAAATGTTACACTTACATATACAAGCAGTCCTAAAGCCAGTAATAATAATTTATTTAACTGAAATTTGTTTTTTTAATATTTTCATACACTGTCCTCCATTTCTAAAATTTAATTTTTAATTATAAATGTTAGAATAATTAATTATTCTATATGTATTATCCAGTATAAACATTAACAATAAAGTACTTATCCCCAACCTGTTCTATGTCCACAAAACTACATTTATTAACTACCCAGTTATCGTCAGCAAGTTCTCCATTTCCAGCAACCCAGAAATTGCTTTCATCAGTATATTGAATATCATATGAAATATCTAAAGTAAATTTATCTTTTTCTTCTTTTACAAAGTCAACATCATTAATTTTATAGTCTGTAAGACAGACTACAGGCTGTCTATTTAAATTTTGAGATTTAACCATCTTCCAATCTGTTCTATTTTCATTTATATATTCATCAAATAAATTTCGTCCTATTTCAATTTTTTCATCTTTGCTCATATCTTCTAATTTTTTAATTTCACTTTCTTCACTAATGTCAAAGGAATTATTCTGTGAATGCTTTCCTATTCCTGCATCATTACATCCCATACAAAATGTAAATACACATACTGCTCCTATAAATAAAATTACTGTTTTCCTTATACTCATACTTTTTCTCCCATCAGTCACCACTTAAAATTTCTAAAATTATTTTAACATAATATCCAATTTTTTCATATATTTTACCCTAATCTATCCTAAAGCCTGTATATCAATCTTTTTTACCTAACTGTTTAGCTGTCTGATTCACTCCTACAGCAACTCCCCAGCATAATATTCCTTGTAATATTCCATTTACAATTACATCTAATGCCACTTTATATTGACTATTGATTACATCTAATAATATGGCAAAAGTAATTCCAAAAATCATTAGTATAATTGTAATATAATTATCTTTTACTTTATCTGTTTTTTTCAAAAAGATTCCTACTACATATATGACAACAATTAAAATCATCAGATTCTCCGGTATAAAATTCAATAAATTTTCCATTTTATTCTTTCACCTCCTTATTCTGTTAAAACAAATAATATATGCATATATGAATTATTTTTCTGTATTATGTCATTTAAAATATCTAGTATTATCTGTTTCAAATTCACTATATAATTTATATTATAAGCTGTAAGTTTTTTAATTGAGGATTTTTCATATTGGCATAAATACAAAATCTAACTCAACATATAGTATATCTCAAATGAATATAGATACTATATCTTGAGTCAAATCATATAAAATTATAATTATGAAATATCCACAATTATATTTTCAAACTATTTATAATATAATTTATGCAAAATAAAAAAGACCTGTTACAGTCTTAATATTTCTCTATGTAAATTAATCTAACTAATATATTTGATAAAACAACTCATCTCATTAACTATTTCTTCAATACAAAACTTTCGAAAAAATATATATTTACCAATTAAAATCACATTAAACAAAAAATAACACATAATTTAATCTTAATGATTTTAATTATGTGTTATTTCTTTGATAAAATTTCTATATAAAATTCTTAGAATGTGAGCCTCATCTGATTCCATACAACATTACCATGAACTGATTCAGATATTCCTTCATTCATAAATCCAAATTTAGAATAATAAGGTATTAATCTTTCCTTACATGTAAGCACCAGACCTTTTCTTCCCTGTTTCTTTGCATCAGAAACTGCCCTTTTTATCAATTCTCCTGCATATCCTTTTTTTCTGGCTTCAGGTATTGTATTTACCCCAAATATCATCTGCCACTGGCCATTTTCATCATGCAGTTCTGCTTTTTCGTACATTTCATCAGATAAATCTGGATTATTTGTAACAAATCCATCTACAAATGCAACTAATTTTTCTTTATCAAACATAAGCCAGAAATGATTCCCATAGAATTTTAATCTTTCTCTAAACTCTTCTTTAGATGCAGCTTCTTCAGGCGGAAAACATTCTGCTTCAACTGCTGCAATTGCCTCAAGATCACTTAACTCTGCTGTTCTGATTACCATTGCCTTCACCTCATAGATTTAAATTTATATAGTTTGTTGATTTATAGCATTACCTTCCAATCAACTCTGTATCCCTTTTAAATACACATAAATAAATGTATAAGGAATCAAGATTATATTTTATGAAAAGTTATTTGTATCATTTTAATTTTTCTCCTAATGAATATGCATTAGAAAGTACCGGACTGTCTTTTGCACTACCTTTTTCAGTCATATTAGGCATAGTTACAATCCCCATATCCTTCCATTTCAAATATGATGTCATTGCTTTATATTGTGCAATTGCTGCATCAAATACATGATCTGCTCCAGCATCTAGAAGAAGTGCTGTTTTATTAAAATTAAATCCTGTGCTTCCTCCTGCATATAAACGGTCAATGACTGTCTTCAATTGTGATGTGATATCAAACCAGTAAATTGGAGATGCAAATACAACCATATCAGCATCTTTCAGTTCTTCAAAAATCTTCTTCATGTCATCATCAATAATACAATTTTCAGAATGTGAATAACAATAACGACAAGCCTGACATCCACGTATATTCATAGCTGCTACATTTAAAATTTTAACATCATGATTATTCTTTGATGCTCCATCAGCAAAAGCTTCTGCCATAATTTCTGTATTACCATGTCTTCGTGGGCTTCCATTTAATACAATTATTTTCATTAGTATCTTCCTCCATAACATCAAAAGTGTCTTACTTTCAATTTACAACAATCTTATCGTGATTTTTACTTTTTAATATACTCACTTTAGTTTACTTAACAAAAATATTGTAACATAATATGTCAATATACTTACCGCCAGTTCTTTACAGCATGTTTCTACAATCTATAAGCTGCTTTCTATCATATTTAAAATTTCTGATTCATCCATGCCTTCATTTGATGAAATAGAATATGATATATCATCTTTTGTCCATTTTGCAAGGTTAACTGATTTATCACTATTTCCTTCCAGCTTTATAGTTGTACCATTGAGATCACAGGTATTTTTGAATTCATATATATTATAATCTCCACTTACATATTCATTTCCTCTTCCAGCTCTGAAACTGATTCTTTTTTCTGAATCATCTACATAAGTCACCTGTATTAATTCATTAGACATAACACATATATTTTCAGTTTCAAATTTATCAGGCAATTCTTTTATACTGTTCATTTTTAAATTTGCCAGCTTTTCTGCTTCTTCTAATGTTTCACAATCTTTAATATAAAATCCACTCTGCTCAACTAACGAATCAGCTGAATAATCTTTTTCTTTTTTTTGTAATATTCCATTTTTATCACTTTCTGAAGTAGAATTCAATGAATTTTCACTATTATTTTTGCCTTTAGGTAATTCTGTCTCTGATGTATTAACGTTATTTGAAGTTTCAGACGATGGTTTAATTGAATCATCAGAATTTTCTACTGAATTATCTTTAATATATTCAGTATTGTGTGATTTATCTGACTCCTTTTCATTTTTTTCTATGTTATTATGTTCTTGGCTTTCTGACTGTTCATTTTTATTGATTTTATGTTCATAATCTTCATTGTAATTATTATCTGCTTCACCAGTCTGTGATACAGTACTTTCATTATCATTAATATTATTTTCTGTTATTTCTTCTTCACTATTTCTATGCTCTGGTTCTGAATTTGAATCCTTTATTTCTTCCTGTTTAGGAGCTTCAAATTTATTCATATTAAACAACTGTGGATTTTCTTTAACTACATTTAAACATATAATTACTGTAAAACAGGCTGCAACTCCAACCATGCTTCTTTTTATGTAATTGCTCTTTTTTATTTTATGAGCATGATTATTTTCATTCTGTAAATTAGTGTTTAAAACATTGTGGAGTATTCTCTTTTTCATTTCTTCATCCATAACTATTTTTTCAAATTCATGTCTAGGCCTCTTATTCAAAAGTGTACTCCTCCTTTAATTCTTTTTTTAAGATTTTCCTTCCTCTGGACAATAATGATCTTATTGTTGCTTCCTTCTTATCTATCATATGTGCAATTTCCACTGTATTATAATTCTGATAATAATATAAATATATAACTTCTCTATATTTCAGCGGAAGCCCCAACACTTTATTGATAACATTGTCTTCCTTATATTCGTCATAATAAGGAACATCTGTCATTTCCACATGTTTTTTTAACCATGATGACTTCAATTTATTCCTACATATATTTCGTGCAACATAAATAAGCCAATGTTTTTTATGCTCCTCACTCTCAACCTTGTCCATATTTTTAAGCAACTGGATGAAGACTTCTTGTACCACATCTTCTGCATCATACATATTTTTCATATATGAATAAGCAAATCTAAGCAGCATGTCCCCATAATTGTCTAAATCACGTGAAATAATTTCATCTACGCTCAATGAAATTTCATTCATTATAAAACTCATCCTTTCATCCTTGCAGCACAATAAATTAATAAAAATTTATCAATTTCTAATCTACAATATTAAATTATCCTTCCCAAGATGTCCATATTTTATATTGTCAATTCTCATATTCTTTCCCGTTAATATGATTTAATAAATATATAATTTAATGCGCCCATGATGATTATGGCTTTAATAGTATTTATTTAATATTTAAAAATATTTTCTATACATCATACCTCCTTTAATCATATCATCTTCTTCCTCTATTAATAGTAATTCAAATCCAAAATTTCTAATAACATTTTCATAATATTAATTACTTTTCATATACAATACAAACCAAAATCCAAAAGTGTTGCAACATATGAAATTTTTTTATAAATTTAAATATTAAAAATAAAATTGCCAGACTTATAAATATAAAAACTTATAATATCCAGCAATTTTATACTATATATTTTAATTTCATTCTAAAATTGATTTATAATTTCTTTAGTTCTATTTTACTGCCTATTTTTATGCATTCTCTTCTTATTGGCATACATATTTCTATCAGCTCTTTTCATCATATCCTGTACATAAACATCTTTATGATATTTAAAATTTGTATATCCAATTGAAAAATCTATCTCTATATTTTCATTTTTATTATATTTTTCTTGTGTCTTCCTTATATCATTAACTATTTTCTTGGAATTATAACCACTGTAATTATCTAAAAAAACAGCAAATTCATCTCCGCCAATTCTATATACTTTATATTGGTCTTTCAATGCTTCTTTTATTATATTTGCTGCCATTTTTATCAAATGATCTCCTTGAAGATGCCCATAATTGTCATTCACTCTTTTCAAATGATTTACATCTACTATTATCCCCCATAAATCTTTTATGCTTTCAAGTCCTGAATTTAGCAATTTCATCCTATCTTCATATGCATTTCTATTTCTTATTCCAGTACTCTTATCTATATATATCATATTTTCTATTGATGTATTGTCTAGCAATTCAATGCCTTTTAAAATCATTTCCTGACACTCAATATTTTCTGGATATTTATAAATTATTATAGAATTATCATCATACACTATATCTTTCATTTCTAACAGAAATAATTTTACTGCTTCTTCATTATATGTAATAACTGCAAAACATCCCGTAAACAATTTATATAGATCAGTCTTGAATTTATAATTCAATTTATTATCAAGTTTAGATATTATAGATCTTTTAAATTTCTTATCCCACTCATCAACATAAGCTACAACAACAAAAAATCTTTTATGTATAAATATTTTATCATTTAAGACTTTAAAAAACGCATATTGATTCAATATTCCTGTAGTCTTATCTATAAATTCTGCGGGATTTTCAAAAGAGAAAAATAACATATACATAACTAATGTCTGGGTTGCACTTGAACATAAAAGTGTTGGAAATATCATTTGAATAATACCTCCTGCTGATATTGCTAATATAGCTGAAAGCATACCATTTATCACTTTTCTTTCTATTATTTTTCTATATTTAAAACAATAGCCAAACATAACTATAGTATAAAAAAGAATACTCACATATATTGTATTTGCTACTGTTCCATATAAATAATTAGTGGGATCACCATATTTATAGTCTACTGTTCCAAAAATAACAAAAAAACAAGAGACAATTATAGGAATGGTAATTATTATATTTTTAATTAATATTTTAGATTTTTCAGTATTTCTTATATATAAACTAATGTATAAATATAAATAGAAAGCAGATAAGTCTAATGTTAAAATAAAAATTTTATGAGCAATAGAATTTATCAAAGTAGGAACTGTAGAAAGATTATTTACTGTATACACTGTTATAACATCAAAAATTATATTTATAAAAATATTTATAATACATATTCTATATACTAAATTATATGATGTTCTTAAATTTCTATTTTTCTTATAATAATTCCACAGACTTACTAAGAATATAAGACTTACTATTTGAAGTTTTATCAGCTGCATAAAAATCTGCTCCCTTTATTACTCTATTTTTATGAAACAAGTGGAAATCTGCCAATCTCCACTTGTTTCATAATTACATATACTTATTTTCTATATTCTTCTGCCAATTTCTTGAATAGCGGAAGAGATTTCTTTATTGTTTCAGTGCTTATGCAGTATGATGCCCTGAAATATCCTGGACATCCAAAATCCCCTCCTGGAACTAATAATAAATCATATTTTTTAGCTCTTTCGCAGAAAGCCACTTCATCCTCTTCTAAAGCTTTAGGAAAAAGATAGAATGCTCCATCTGGTTTTATACACTCAAAACCAGCGTCAATCAATCCATTATATAATAATTCCCTGTTTTTTTCATATATACTTATATCTGAAGGAACATCAGCACATCTTGCTACAACTTTTTGGAATAACGCTGGAGCATTTACATGAGTTAACACTCTTGCAGCACCTGCAATACTTCCAAATACCAGATTAAAATCTGCAACTTCATCAGGAATTACAATATATCCAATTCTCTCTCCTGGAAGTGAAAAAGATTTGCTGTATGAATAGCATACTAAAGTATTTTCATAGTATTTTGGTATGTATGGTATTTTTACATTGTTGTACGCTACTTCTCTATAAGGTTCATCTGCTATTATAAATATTGGATGATTATATTCTTTTTGCTTTTCCTTTAATATCTGCGCAAGTTTTATTATTGTTTCTTCTGAATATACTGCCCCGCTTGGATTATTAGGTGAATTTATTATGACACCTTTTGTATTTTTATTTATTATCTTTTCAAATTCAGAAAAATTAATCTGAAAATTTTCAAGATTAGCTGGAACAACTTTAAGCTTTGCACCTGTTGATTCAACAAAACATTTATACTCTGGAAAATATGGCGCAAAAGCTATAAATTCATCATTTTCTTCAGTCAATGCTTTAAAACATATAGTTATTGATGCAGCTGCACCTGCTGTCATAAACAAATTCTTTCCTGAGAAGTTTGTTCCAAATCTTTTATTTATGCTTTTTGATAAAGTTTCCCTTACTTCTGGATCCCCAGGAGCTACAGTATATCCATGAATACTGCATGGATCTTCATTTTTTAATATATCAATCATTGTATCTGTAATAGGCTTAGGTGTAGGAACATTAGGATTTCCAAGACTGAAATCATAGATATTTTCCTCACCAACTACCTTAGCTCGTTCTTTTCCATATTCAAATATTGTCCTTATTGTTGATTTTTTGCTTCCTAATTCATACATTTCTTTTGATACCATTTTTGTCACTCCTTAAAACTTCTTATCCCTTCATATATGTTTCAATTAACAATATACAATTAATAATGAAATCTTTATCAGGTTCCGTTAATTATTTTGTAACCTTATAATTAAAACATATATCTTATGATGTTTATATAATCTGTCACTACAACAAAATTTTATAATTATTTTATTATTAATTCTTATTATATTGTATTAAATTATAAAGAAAATTTAAAGTTTTTTTATAATTTATCATCAACACTGCACAATTGACAATTTGCAATTTTTGAAATCACCCATGAATTCTTAGGAAATGTACTCATTTAAAGCAATATTAAGACAAAATATTCTTGAAAATTCTGATTTAAATTTATAATTTAAACTTTTTGACCATATCATATAATTTATTTGATATTTCTTTCTGTTTCTTTGCTGTTTCTGATACTGAATCAACAGCCTGTGTAACTTCTCCTATACTAGATTCTATAGCTTCTGCACTTTCAGAAGATTTCTGTGCATGGCTTGTTGTAACTTCAATTGCCTGTGTAACTTCTCTAACTGTTGCTTCTAATTCCTGTGACATAGATGCAATTTCATCTGACATTTCACTTACAAATTCTGAATCGTTATAATAATTGCTGCTCACTTCGGACAAAATCTTAAATTGACTTTCCATATTGGAATCCATAAATTCAAGGATTTCTTTACTTCCATTAGAAAGATTATCAATCTTTTCTTTCACTTCAGAAATTATATTTCTTATATTTTCAACCTCACCTGATGACTGTTCTGAAAGTTTTCTTATTTCTTCTGCTACTATAGCAAATCCCTTTCCATGTTCTCCAGCCCTTGCAGCTTCAATTGATGCATTTAAGGAAAGAAGATTTGTTTGTTCTGCTATATCAGCAATTGTATCTGCCATAACTCTTATATTATCAACCACTTGAATTTCTTTAATAAATTTTATCTGTTCTTTTTCTTTATCAGCATAGACTTCTTTCATGTTCTTCTCATAATCGCTTCCCTGTTTTCTAACTGATTCTGCTCTTAATTTAGAACCATTTGAATTATCACTTCCTTCCACTGCTTTTTCTGAAAGAACATCTACGCTTGTACTTACCTGTTGTATTGATGCACTTATTTCTTCTGATGAAGAACTTGTTTCTTGTATATCATAAGTTATCTTATTAATTGCATCTTCTATATATTTTGACTTTTCTATAAGATAATCCACAGTCATTGCTAGTTCATTACTGCTTCCTTTCATATTCTCAGATTCCTTATAAATAGATTTTATTAGCGATTCCAATTCTCTTCTCATATTTTCGTAAGCTCTGGACAATTCACCAATTTCATCTTTATATTTTATAAGCGAATCACTTTTCTTATTATATGTAAAGTCAAGTTCTCCAGCTTTTTTTATAATTCCTGTAACATTGACAATAGGTTTCGCAATTATTCCTCCTACAAAATATGATATTATCATTGCAATGACAATTCCTCCAGCTAGAACAAGTGCTATTTTAAATGTAAGATCTTTTGATTCTTTAAGTATCTCATTCTGTGGTGCAGTAAGAAGAAGCCCCCATCCATTTGATGCCTTGCAATAACTCAACATCTTCTCTTCACCATTATATTTATAAATATATTGTTTTTCTGATTGTTCATCAAAGCTTCCTATATCATCAATTAAAGGTTTCATAATTCCATCTTCCACTGATTCCAGTGCTGTATTTATATCAAGTTCAGGATGATACATTATTTTGTTTTCAGCATTAACCAAAAATGCATATCCAGTGTCATAAATTTCCGTTTCTTTTACAATATCTGTTATTTCATTAAAATCTATATCCATTCCTACAACTCCAATTGTTTCTCCATCCTTAAATAGAGGAATGACATATGATACCATATATTTATCTATATTAGAATTAAGATATGGATCCATCCATGTAGCTTGCTTAGCTTTTATAGGAATATAATACCATCCAACATGTTCCAAATCCTCTGGATCATATTGACTGAAATCTGTTGGAGTAAGTTTTTCAAAATCCCTATCAACACTTGATTTTGAATAAAAAATACCAGATGTAGGTTCACAAAATTCTGGATTGAATCTCACATAAAAAGTCAATGCTCCATCTGTATTATCTCCAACTTTCTCTGCTATTCCTTCTATCTTCTGTTCATATTCTTTTACATACTCTGGATCTGTTTTAAATTTTTCCACATCATCTAGACTGTTGACAGCTATATCACTTAATATCTTTACTGAACCTTCTATACTAGATATTTTCTTGTTCAATTCTTGCTGCTCAACTTGACATATAAGTGATAGTCTTTCTTTCGAATCTGAATTTGCAACATTTGTAGAATTCTTTATACTTATTATTCCTACTATAGCTGAAATCATTATTGAACATATTAATATAGCTATAAATATTTTACTTTTTATACTTTTCACATCATACCACCCCTTATAAAAATCTTTTACCCTCCATATATATTTTACCATTTAATCTTAAATATGTATATTATAACTCTTTTTTTATATACTTTTCTCTATTATTTAAGAACATGCTTTTAACAATTTAATACAAAAAATAACTGTAGCATAAATCTTTCCTGCATAATACATTTGTTTTCTAGCTTATTTTAATCTATTAAAAATTTATGTTTTAGATTTAAATATTTTCCAGATTTCATTTCATATAAAAACTCTTTCTTCAACTGCATGTTTTTTATATTTTTCAAAAATCATACATAAATTATTTCAACATATAATTTTCTAAAAAAATAGAGGCAAATTAAACTTCTATGTTTAATCTGCCTCTAATAAAACTTATTTAGCTTGTAAAAACATTTCATAGTTTTCTATCTTATCCTCTCTGTCAGTTCTTCTCAACCACTCATTATATCTTCGGATATTTTTCTCTAAGTTTTTCAGTTTTACTTTGCTATTGAGTTTTTTCTCTTTTTCTGCATAGATATTTATTTTTATTATATTTCCCATTCTTTCTCACCTCCTCTGTTATATAATAATATACACTTTTTTTATGTCATTTTGGTATCAAAATTTAAATTTTTTCAAAAAATATATATTGCAGCAGCTTAATTTAAACTTTTTCCAAACTTATTAAACTAAAATAGAACAGCAGTATAGATTTCAAGTAAATATAAAATCTATACTGCTGATTTAATAAAATTAATAATTCACAATTGTCAATGAAAGACAAAACCTTAGATACACACCCTTAATGTTTCAACGTATATATCTTATTCATAATAACATATAATTGGTGTACCTGCCTCAATATTCTGAAATATCTTTTCTGCAACTGCATATGGTGCATTTACACATCCATGTGAGCCATTTGTAAGATAAATTTTCCCTCCAAATGCATTTCTCCAGCCTGCATCATGAATTCCTATATTATTGTTGAATGGCATCCAATATGTAACACTGGATTCATAATTTTCGCCTTTTAATGTGGCATTCTTTTCTTTGTAGTTTAATCTGTATGTTCCAACAGGGGTTGACCAGTTATTTGCAGCATTACCTGTTACAACATCTCCTTCTACAATAAGCGCTCCATTTTTATAAAACCACAGGTGCTGTTTTGTCATATCAATTTCAACATATGTATTTCCAACATCATCTTTTTCTCTTGATATAGCATCTTGAGAATAAGCAGGTTCTTTTGTAACTTCTTCGCCATTTTTTACAGTTTGAATAAGATCCTCTGTTTCTTTCTTTTTATCTATAATCCATCCATAATTTCCGCCAACAACTTTTATATTTCCACCTGTTGAAGTTTTAAAATCTCTTGTATTAGCATATGTATTATAATCATGAGCTAGACCTTCGACATACTTTCTTGCTTTATTTTCATCTACAGTTACTTGCATATTATCATCAACGCCAAGCCATGTACTTATTGTAGAACCATCTAATACTTCACTTCTGCTTCCAAATTGATATGTTATTTTAGAATCTGCAACCTTATCTAAAGAATCTTTTGCAGCTATTACTTCCGGAGATTCTTCATTATACTTAGGTTTTTCATAACAATCAAGTGCATCTAAATCTATTACTTTATTTCCATTCTTTATTGCATCTGAAACTTTATCATATAAAGCTTCTTCATCAATTTTACTTCCTTCAACTTGAGGAACTATTTTAAAGCTGTCACCAGAATATTCAAAACTTGGATTTTCTGGCTTTATTATATTTTTCTCATCAAAAAATGAAGATTTATCAACTATGTTCTTTAATGAATCTTCATTAAATGTTACTAATTGTGCATTTGTAAGTTCATTTTTACTAAAAAGAGATGTTATCCATAAAAACGGATTCTGTGTTTTTTTAAAACTTTCAACCTTATCATTTTTTTCATACTGTAAATCAATATCTGTTCCTTTAATTTGCTCTGAAACATTATTTCTTCCATCAAGTTCAAGCGTATATCCTGAAATATCTTCAGACAATAGCGTTTCTGCTTCTTCAACAGTTTTACCGGCAACATTTATATCATATATTGTTGATCCAAAGAAAAAGTGATTCATAAAATATGCTGACATACCAAGATATATGGCTGCTAAAGGACCAAGGGACATTACAATAATCTTTGCTGCTTTTCCGCCATCATTTTTCCTACGTCTTCTCATTTTTGTTTTCCCTCCCGTATTTATATTACATACAACCTATTTTTTCAATTTGTCCCTTTTATAAAAATTACTATATCTACTATACCACAAAGATAAATAAGTGTAAAAATAAATTATATGCATATTTAACCAATATAGCATATAATTTTATTTTTACAGCATATTTTTTATTTTATAATTGAGGATTTTTCATATTGGCATAAATACAAAATCTAACTCAACATATAGTATATCTCAAATGAATATAGATACTATATCTTGAGTCAAATCATATAAAATTATAATTATGAAATATCCACAATTATAATTCCACAATTACTGGCAGAATCATTGGCTTTTTCTTCATTGTCTTATATATAAATGTATCAACTTCTCTTCTTATTGAATTTTTAATTTCGGCCCATTGAGTTATATTATTTTCAAGACAATTATACACTGATTCTCTCACAATATCCTTTATATCTTTCATCAATGCTTCTGAATCTCTTACATATACAAATCCTCTAGATATTATATCTGGACCACATACAATATTTTTTCCTCGTATATCTATTGCAACAACAACTGTTATCATTCCATGTTCAGCAAGGTTTTTTCTATCTCTGAGTACCATATTTCCAACATCACCAACGCCCATTCCATCTATAAGAACTCTTCCTGAAGGAACTTTTCCAACTATTTTTGCATGTTTTCTTGTAACTTCAAATATATCTCCAACTTCAAGCATGAATATATTATCTTTGTTTACTCCCATGCTTTCTGCTATTTTTCCATGAGTCATAAGATGTCTATATTCACCATGGACAGGTATGAAAAATTTCGGTTTCAATAAAGCCTGAATAAGCCTTAATTCCTGTTCACATGCATGACCTGAAACATGTATTTCTTTTATTGATTTATATATTACATTTGCACCTTTTTCAGTAAGATCATTTATTACATTTGATACAGCCTTTTCGTTTCCTGGTATTGGTGAAGCTGAAATTATGACCATATCTCCTTTTTCAATTTTTATAAACTTATGAGTAGATGATGCTATCCTTGTAAGTGCAGCCATGGATTCACCCTGGCTTCCTGTCGTTACAATTGTAATTCTGTCATTAGGATATTTATTGATTTCATCAAGCCCAATTATCATATCTTCTGGAATATGAAGATAACCTAATCTTCTTGCAACTTCTGATATCTTTTCCATGCTTCTTCCACTGAAAGCTATCTTTCTATTATATTTAAAAGCACAGTCACTTATCTGCTGTAATCTGTGTACATTTGATGCAAAAGTAGAAACTATTATCCTTCCAGAAGCTTTCCCAAAAAGATTTTCCAAGGTTTCTCCTACAGTCTTTTCAGACATTGTATATCCTTTATGAAGTGCATTTGTACTATCTGCCATAAGAAGCAGTACACCTTTTTTCCCTAACTGTGCCATCCTTTGAAGATCAATCATTTCATTATCTATAGGTGTAAAATCAATTTTAAAATCTCCTGTATGAACAATAATTCCTATTGGTGTATGAAGTGCAATTGAACAGCTATCTGCTATACTGTGATTATTTCTTATAAATTCAGCTTTAAAATATTCAAAATCAACAAATTCACCGGGCTTTATTTCTTCCAAAACACAATCATTAAGCATTTCATGATCTTCCAGTTTTGCTTCTATGAGACCTAAAGTTAATTTTGTAGCATATACAGGAATATTAATCTGTTTTAATATATATGGAATTGCACCAATGTGATCTTCATGTCCATGAGTAATAAGCATTCCCTTTACTTTGTCCTTATTCTTTATAATATATGTTATATCTGGTATAACCATATCTATTCCATATAAATCTTCATCAGGAAAAGCAAGACCACAATCAATAATTATGATTTCATTCTTATACTCAAAAGCTGTCATGTTCTTTCCGATTTCCCCAAGACCACCTAAAGGAATTATCCTTATTTTTTTCTCCATAGGCGAAAGTTTTTTCTTAGGTTTTCTCTTTTTATCCTTATTTTTGTCATTTTTTAATCTCACATTTTCTTTTTTTTCTATTTTTTCCAATTTATCACCTCTTAGTATTATCTTTATATTATTTATTTTAATCATATTATTTTCTTATATTCAGGTTCCATACTAAAACTGTATTTGCAATTATTTATCGCGGCATTATCAAATAACATATTTTTATGTGCAGAACCTATATTATTTAATAACATTAATTTAAAAATATAACTAAACTATATCTGACATCTTCTTTATTTGCAACTCATATTAAATATAAACATTTATTTTAAGAAAATCTATATGATATAATTTAGATTGCAGAATTTAATAGCCGAGGTGATTACTTTGATATTTTCCACATTAATAATAAATAAAGAAACTCCTATTCATATTCAGCTGGAAAATCACATCCTTAATGGTATAAAAAATGGAACTATAAATAAAAATGATAAACTTCCATCCACACGAGAAGTAAGCAAAATTTTAGGTATAAGCCGTAACTCTGTCATTTCAGCTTATGAAGAACTTGAAAGCAAAAATATAATAATGACAAAAAGAGGCATAGGATCATTTATAATAGTACAAGGTAAAAATAATATTTCTCAATTAAATATAGATTATACAGACAAAGTAAATAATTATGGCAATTCTTTAAGGAATTTAGATATTATAAAAAATGAACTTCCTTCAAAAAGAGACATGATTTCCTTTAAATCTATTGCTCCTGAAAGCAGCCTATTCAACCTTGATGACTTTAAGCGCTCACTTTTAGAAGCATGGACTTATGAAAATGTTAATCTTCTTAATTATGGATATGCAAAAGGATACAAACCCCTTTTAGAATATCTATCTCAATATATGATTGAAAAAAGAGTTAACATGAACAATAAGGATATACTTATAACAAATGGATTTACAGAGGCCTTTGACATAATATTAAGTTCACTGACACAACCTGGTGATGTAATAATATGTGAAGAGCCAACACATAATACAGCCCTAAAAATAATGAAAGCTTATGGTCTTAAAACAATACAGATAAAAATGGATGATGAAGGAATTATAACTTCACTTCTTGAAAAAACCTTAAAGAAACATAAAGCCAAATTTGGATATTTAATACCTTCATACAACAATCCTACTGGAATTGTTACTAAAACAGAAAGACGTAATGAAATCTACAAATTATTTATGAAATATGAAGTTCCAATAATAGAAGATGGATTCAATGAAGAACTTCTTTATTCAAGTTCTCCTATATGTCCTATTGCATCATTATGTGGCGAAGGTAATGGTGTAATCTATATAGGCAGCCTATCCAAAATACTATTTCCAGGCCTTAGAATCGGATGGATTGCTGCTGATAAAGGTCTCATAGATGTTTTAGAAAGCGTTAAGAGAGGACGAAACATCCACTCTTCCTTCTTAGACCAAAGTACACTTTATTATTATTTGAAAAGTGGTGCTTTTAATCGTTATTTAAAGAATGTCCGTAAATATTATAAAGAAAAGTTCAATCTGGTAAAACAGATGATTAATAAATACATTCCTTATGAATATATTACTGGTGAAGGAGGTCTCCACATATTTATAAAACTAAAAGAAAATATTGACTGCCGTGAACTTCTTCAATTATGCTATAAAGACGGCGTAACATTCATGCCTGGAGATATATTTTATAATGAAAAAGATAAAACAAGCAATATTAATAATACTTTTAGAATAGGTTTCGGTCGTGTAAGTGATTCAGATATAAAAAAAGGAATTGAATTGATTGGTAAAAATATTATTAAACTTTCAAAATCAAATAAAAGCAATGTTTCCAATTGACTATGTATACTGTTTTTTCACAAATTTAAAAATTTACTTAATAAAAGCCACTTCATGTTGTAATTTCAATATGAGTGGCTCTTTAATTATAACTTTATTTATATTAAACTAAAATAAACAATAAACTTTATAAAAAACAGACATTGATAAATTTGAGGTGCAATTATGGAAAAAATACTTAGACCCGTTTGGGCTGAAATAGATTTAGATGCTTTGGCATACAATATGAAGAATATAAAAGCTTTAGCTAAAGATAAAGAAGTTATTGCAGTTGTAAAAGCTGATTGTTATGGTCATGGCGCTGTTGATACAGCTCCTGTATTTCTTGAAAATGGAGCTTCAAGACTTGCAGTTGCAGTTTTAACTGAAGGTATTGAACTTAGAAATGCTGGAATAAAAGCTCCAATCATGATTCTAGGTTATACTCCTGAATACTTAGGTGAAGAATTGATAAATTATGATATTGAACAGACTGTTTATAGTCTTGAATATGCAAAACACTTATCTGAAGTAGCAGTTTCACTTAATAAAAAAGCTAAAATACACATAGCCCTTGATACAGGTATGGGCAGAATTGGATTTCTTCCAAATGAAAAATCATTGAATGAAGTTTCTAAAATATGTTCTCTTCCTGGATTAGATGTAATTGGAATGTTTACACATTTTTCAACTGCAGATGAAAAAAATAAGGATTATACTCATGAACAGTTTGACAAATATATGAATTTTGCAAAAGGCCTTGAAGCTTTAAATATAAATATTCCATTAAAGCATGTTTCAAATAGCGGCGCTATTATGGATATGCCTGAAACTTTTGAAGAACTTGATGCAGTAAGAGCCGGAATAATATTATATGGATATTATCCTTCAGATGAAGTAAAAAAAGAAAATCTTTCATTAAAACCAGCATTGACTATAAAAGCTAGAGTAGCACATGTGAAAGAAATGGATGAAAATATGTATATAAGTTATGGAAGAACTTTCAAAACTGAAAGAAAAAGTATCATAGCAACAATTCCTATTGGATATGCTGATGGATATTCAAGACTTCTTATTCCTGGTGCCAAAGTAATAGTTAACGGAAAATTTGCACCTGTAGTAGGAAGAATCTGTATGGATCAATGCATGATAGATGTTACTGAATCAGGACCAGTAAAAACTGGTGATGAAGTAATAATACTCGGACAATATGGAGATTTAAAACTAAATGCTGATGATTATGCACAAATTCTTGGAACTATAAATTACGAAATTTTATGTATGTTCAAACATAGAATTCCAAAAGTCTATATTAAAGATAATAAACCTTTTATTATAAGAAATTATATTTAACTAAAAATAAGGCGTCGTATTCTGTTTAAATTTATACGACAGCCTTTTAACTTATAACACAGGATATATATCCTAAATAACAAAACTAAATAAATATTCAAAAAAATCTTGCAAAGATTTTGCCCTTCATTTTCAATTATCCATTGTTAATTATCAATTGAAATATGTTATTTCATTCGTACAAATACAACTTTTAAATAATTTCCTTCTGGAAATTTATCTGTAACAGAAAAATCTGCTGGAAGCATATGTTCTTCTAAAATTTCATATTCCCTGTTGCAATCTTTAAATGCAGTATCAATGAACTTCTTAAATTTTTTCATATTGAATGTAGCACAATTTGTAGAAGCTACAATAATTCCACCTTCTTCAGTAAGTGCAATTGCACTTTTGACAAGATTAGTATAGTCTTTCGCTGCACTAAATTTATTATCTTTTGAAGTAGCAAAACTTGGCGGGTCTAATATTACAACATCAAATTTTAAGTTTTCTTTTGCTGCACGCTTAAAATATAGGAATATATCTTCTACAATTATATTATGATTATTATAATCTATCCCATTAATTTCAAAATTTTCTCTTGTCTTTTCTAGACTTCTGCTTGCAAGATCAACACTTGTTGTGCCTGCTCCCCCTTTTGCAGCTGCCATTGAAAATGCTCCTGTATACGAAAATGTATTTAATACAGTCTTTCCTTTAGAATATTTTTCTTTAATTGATTTTCTTACATCTTTCTGATCTAAAAATACTCCTACCATTGCACCATCATTTAAATATATTGCAAAATTCACATCATTTTCTTTTACAATAAGAGGCTCTGGTGCTTTTCTTCCCCATACATAACTATCTTCATCTACAACCATTCCATTTTCTTCAAATCTTTTCTTTTCATATATTCCATCAACTGATACTAATGCTCTTAAAGCTTTTATTATGTAATCCTTAAATGTATATATTCCTTTACTATACCATGTAAGAAGGTAGTACTCATCAAAATAATCAATTGTAAGTCCTCCTATTCCATCTCCTTCTCCATTAAAAACTCTAAATGCACTTGTATGTCTTGAATGATAAAGTTTCATCCTTTTAGATAAAGCATTTCTTAATTTATCATAGAAAAATTTGTAATCAAAATTACTGTTTTTGCTATTGCTGAGTATCCAGCCACAGCCTTTGTTCTGATTACCATAATATCCTCTTCCTATAAATGATTTTTTATTATCAAGCAGAGTTATTATCTGCCCTTCTTCTTTGAGAATCTGAGGATTTTCCACTGCTTCTTTTGATATTAGAGGATATCCATTTTTATATTTTGTAATAAATTCTGGTTTAACTATAAGTGCTGCTTCTTTCATAAAACACCATCCTAAAAATATATTCTTTTAAACTAATTAATAATTATATCATAATTGTTAATATTTTTTTATGTTTTTGTCACATTTTTGACACATAAATACATCATAATAATACTTGTAAAATAGTTAAAGCATTATTATTTACCCCTTAACCAACATATGGTTGAAGAACGTCTTGACCCCCTAATCAAGACGTTCTTTTTTATTATATAAAAAATTATATTAATTAAAACATTTATCTAAGAACATATTTTAATGTTGACTTTAAATAAAAAAGCATAAATTTATATGAGGTTATAATTCTAATTTTAATAATTTTCATTTATAAACAATTGGTTTTCTGTTTATTTTTTAGAAAATTAATCATAACCATATAAATTAATGCTTTCATTTATTAAAAATATAATTCTTTTAACTTTTCAGCTATAACCTCACCACAACTTGGAATCTGCCTTATTTCATATCCTAACAGCAAAGGTGATGTTGTAAATCTTGGAGTAACCTTACATATTATTTGATTTTTCCAATGATAAAAGAATATATTGAAACTATCACATGGTGCAAAATAATTATTTAGAATATAGTGTGTTATCTTTTTTAAGCAATCTGAAAGTTCATCTATTCCACATAGATTGTCATTTATCAATATATTAAATTCACTAAATCCATTCATTGGCTTAGTAGATAAATTCACTCTGCAGCTTTCACTTTTATACACATCTATACCTTCAAAATAATAGTCCTTCAGTTTTTCTTTATAATCTATATTTTTAAGTCCTACTATCTGCATGTGAGGGTGCTTCAAACTTCCTCCCGAATGTGGACCATGATTTTTATAAAATATTACAGATTTATAATTCCTATCTTTTTCAATATCCAGCCAATGCTTTATTCCAAACCTTATGAGCTTTCTCATGTATTCATCATTATATTCACTCATATTGCCACTACAGGTATAGGTTTCAACAAGCACTAACTGATATGTCTCTTTTAAAGTCGGATATTTATTTTTAAGCAATATAAATGGACCATCTTCTTCTATAATATCCTTAAGATCATCTCTCTTACAAAACGGACATCCCTTTACATTATAATTTGCAAATTCATTTGGTTTATCTTTATTTATATCATTTAAAAATACAAGATAATTTTCTTCCATATATATCACCTTAAACCTTCCTACATCACTTTTTTATCAACACATGTGCACATTTAGACTGGACTGTTATGCTGTTTCCTTCAATAGCATAAATTTCATCTACACCTGCTTTTTCTTTATTTACAAGAACACTCCAGCCACATTCCTTTAAATCAATAAAAGCTTCTTCATCATTAGCATTGAATATTACAACTATTGTATTGCTGAGATTTCTTCCACTGTTATCTTCTATCTTATATGCTACAACATTATTTTTATAAAAACTATCACCTTTGCAGAGAAATGTAAGATTTTTTCTTATCTCTTCACTTGAATTCATTCTAAATGCCCTATACTTATTTCTAAGCTTTATAAGACCTCTGTAATATTCTACAATATCCCTGAATTCATAAGCACGACTCCAGTCTAAATTATTCACTTCATCTGGTGCATTATAACTATCATGATTGAAACTGCCATCTTTATTTTTTTTGCTTCTCAAAAATTCTTCTCCTGCCTGAAAAAATGGTATTCCCTGTGATGTCAAAACTATAGCTGCTGCGAGTTTATTCATGTTTTTCCGTTTATCCAGGGAATCCTCTCTATTTGACATTGACAATTTATCCCACAACGTATAATTATCATGGGCAGAAATATAATTTACACATTGATAAGGTTCATTTGCCCATGACCAGTGAGAATAAATTACATTGTCATAATTTACTCCAAGCTGTCCTGTTGCACCTACAATACAGAATTTTATGGTATCTTCAAGACCTTGCCTTCCATTTACATATCCTCTTTCATTTATATTAAAAACATGACCTTTAACCCCATCTCTTGTATCATCACTAAACGCAGCAATCTGCATCTTATCAAATTTTACTATATTTTGCTTTATAGCAGCTTCTTCACTTCTCAGCGGAGATCCTCCTCCTGTCCATCCTTCTCCATACATCAATATTGATGGATCTATTTCATCCAGCTTTTTTCTTATTATTTTCATAGTCTCAATATCATGAAGTCCCATAAGGTCAAATCTAAATCCATCTATATGATATTCCTGTGCCCAATAAACAACAGAATCTACAATAAGCTTTCTGACCATATACCGTTCTGAAGCAAGCTCATTTCCACATCCAGAGCCATTAGAAAAATTTCCATTCAAATCCTGCCTATAGTAATATCCTGGAACTGCAAGATTCAGATTTGAATCATGTGTTCTATAGGTATGGTTGTAAACCATGTCCATAATCACACGTATTTTATTTCTATGAAAGCTCTGGACCATTTCCTTAAATTCCTTTATTCTCTTTTCCCCACTGTAAGGATTTGTTGAATATGACCCTTCAGGTGCAAAATAATTCTTGGGATCATATCCCCAATTATATTGGGCTTTGGTAAGATCTGATTCATCTATTGTCTCATAATCAAAACTTGGAAGTAAATGTACATGAGTTACTCCCAGTTTTTTTAGATAATCAATCCCCGTTTCCATATATTTTCCTTGAAGTGTTGTTCCTTTTTCACAAAAGGCTATAAATTTTCCTCTTTTATCTCTTTTTATTCCTGAGTTTTCATTAATAGAAAAATCCCTTACATGAATTTCATATATTATTGAACCTGCCGCACTGCTCAATTCAGGCTTTTTATCCATTGAAAAATCTATTGGATCTGTCATCCTTAAGTCTATTACCATTCCTCTATTGCCATTAACTCCAAGTGCTTTAGCGTATGGGTCTACAACTTCTCTTTCACTTCCGCTATTTGTAACAAGATAATTGTAAAACTCTCCATTAAGGTCACCGTTCACTTCAATTACCCAAGTACCTTGTTCTCCTCTGTTCATATCTAATATTTCTTCGGGACTATTAGCATACTGTCTATTATCATTTCCAAACAAAGCTAATCTAACATTATCAGCATTTGGAGCCCATAATATGAATTTAGTACCTTCTTTTGAATATTGAGCACCAAGCATGCCTGTATAATTATTATAATCGTTATCTAATAAATTCATTATAGTATTACCCCTTTGTTAGTTTTATTAAACATTCTAGACAAAAACTCAGCCTTCTAAACCTATAAACCTTAATTTGTTTAACTTTTGTTAGTGCTCAAAACAGCGAAGTGATACATATCTGACTAGAAATTATTGATTACTCAGCTTTTGCTATTATCATGGAAGAAAATGCTAGTACTTTTATACTCACATTTCCTCCAGAAATTATCTCTTCATCTTCTGCAAGCAAATTTATTCCTTTTTCAAATGACATATTAAAATCAAGATAACTCTCCTTATCACTCAAATTCAATAACACATAAACCTTATCATCTGCACTCTCTCTTGAAAAAACATACTGTTCATTCCTTATTAATACCTGTTCATAGTTTCCATTAATGAGGGCATCTTGATTGATTCTTATATTTCCAAGTTTTTTAATATGCTCAAACAACTTTTCATTTTTATCTTCATAATTTTCTATTTCTTCTATTCCTGGACGTAATGGAAGGTCTGTTCCATTTCCTTTTACTGCCTTAATTCCATATTCACTTCCATAATAGATACTTGGTACTCCAGGCATTGTATACAATATAGTATAAACATTGTATAAATATTCCTGAAGTCTTAATGTGCTTGCAAGCCTATTCACATCATGATTATCTACAAAATTATATAGACATAAATTTTTATATATGCCACCATTTCCAAACATTCTGTTTAAAGAATACGCTATTTCAAAATAATTTTTATCATTATGACTTGAATATATTCCTTTATAACATTCATAATTAGTAACTGAATCTAAACATTCAGGATTTGCCCATCTATTATAATCTCCATGTATTATCTCGCCCATAAGCCAGAAATCCTGTTTCTTCTTTTCAGTAAACTGCTTTAATTCCTTAAAGAATTCAAGAATAATTTTATCAGCAGCATCCAATCTTAACCCATCTATATCAAATTCATCAATCCAAAATTCCACTGCATGAAGTAAGTGATCAACAACTTCTCTATTCCACAAATTGAGTTTAACCAAATCATAGCATCCATTCCAGCTCTCATAATTAAAGTCATCACCCATAGGACTTCTGCTGTCAAAATTCAAGCCTGAAAACCAGCTGCAATATTTTGAGTTTCTTCCATTCTCCTGAACATCCTTAAACGCCCAGAACTCTCTTCCAACATGATTAAACACTCCATCTAACACAATTTTTATATCATTTTCATGAAGCTTTTTACATAATTTTTTAAAATCCTCATTTGTTCCAAGCCTCTTATCTATATTCAAATAATCTCGTGTATCATATCCATGATAACTAGATTCAAAAACAGGTCCAAAATATATTGCATTCACATTCATTTCTTTTAAACGAGGTATGAATTCCTCAATTTTAACAAGTCTATTTTTTTCTTCATAAACCTTTTCTGGTTCTAAAACATCACAAAAACCTAAAGTAAAAATATTATAAAATACTCTATCTTTAATCCATAAATTCATATTTTTATCCCCCTTTACATAAGCTGCTTTTCATCATGTATATATTTCAGTTTACAAGATATATTTTACATTAATGCAGTTTTTTACTACAGCATATATAGATTAAATACAAATTTGTGGAAAACATATATTAAAAAATTTATCTTATATTATACTTTATGCATTATAATCCTTATTGATTATAATTAATTATAATTTATATATGTATTTCTCACTCTAAAACTCATCAAACTTCATATACATGTGACAAAAGTCACGCTTACCCTTAATCTTATACTATAATTATACATTTATTCTATATTATTTAAAATACAACTTTCAGTAATTCTGCTATTCTTTATTGCATTAAGTCATAATCTAGTAATATTAATATAAATGTAATATATTAATAAATAAAACTTAATTGTTTATATGTTATAATATCAACGAATTATTAATAAGATTCATTTAGACATTATAAATTTATTCATTATTAAAAAGGAGATAATAAAAATGATATCAAAAAAGAAAATTCTTTCATCTGTGCTTTGCTTATCTCTACTATTCAGTAATTTAACAATAGCACATGCAGACAGCTCAAAGGTTGTTACTCTTGGAGCAGATTTAACAGATGCTCAGAAACAGACAGTTCTTGATTACTTTGGAGTAAAAGAAAATGACGCTGTAATTCTTGAAGTAAATAATCTTGAAGAAAGAAAATATTTACAAGGCATTGCCAGCGAAGCTCAGCTTGGAACAAAAACATTTTCTTGTGCTTACGTTGAACCTGCCAAAAAAGGTAATGGAATAAATGTAAAAACTGCAAATCTTACTTATGTAACTTCCTCAATGATTGCCAGCACACTTGCTACATGTGGAGTTGAAGATGCAAATGTCATCGCTATGACTCCTCTTACTGGCGGTGTTTCTGGTACAGGTGCCTTAACAGGTGTCATGAAAGCCTTTGAAGATGCAACTGGAGAAAAGCTTGATGAAGACAAGAAAGAAATTGCCTCTGAAGAATTAATAACTACCAGCGATTTAGGTGACGAAATAGGACAAGATGAAGCAGCTGGTATAATGAATGACATCAAAGCAGATGTAATCAAAAATGGAACATCTGATGAAACTCAGATTGCTAATACTATAAACAATGTAACAAACAATTATAATATAAATCTATCTTCTGAACAGCAGCAGCAAATAGCTGACTTGATGAAAAAAATATCAGAACAAGATTATGATTACAGTAAATTAAAAAATACTTTCAAAAATGTTTCTGATGCTGTTGATAAAAACCTTGAAAATGCAGGAATAGATGTAAAACGTTCAGAAGGATTTTTTACTTCAATAGGAAACTGGTTTAAAGATTTATTCTCTGGAAGCAAAGATTTAGGTATACTAGAAAATACTAATGATAGTGTCCTTGGTAATGATGTTAAAATAGATGCAACAGATGCAGAAGCAATCAAAAACCTAGTTACTGATGAAGGTTTCTGGAGCAGAGTAAAAAACTGGTTCTCAGATCTATTTAGTTCTTCTGATAAAAATGAAGATACTAAATCAAGCAATAAATCCTCATCAGATTCAAGCAGTGTTTCATCTGAAAAAAACACTGACAACAATACTGATACCAATAATAATAGTGAAACTAATCTCACTGATAGCAATAATTCACAATCCTTAGAAAATAATAATTCTGATTCTTCAAAGAATCAATAACATTAAAAATCTATTTCATGATTATATTTAAAAAGCTGCTGTAAGTTCTTTTTTTAAATTTACAGCGGCTTTTTATTTGAAATTGCTTAGTTTTTTTGTATTGTAAATTGTTATATGAGAATTTTTTATAATAAACCAAATAATAAAAATTTTAATAAAAATTTTTATTATTCACATACTATTACTGAAACTTAATATTTGCGGAGGTAAAAATATGAAAAGAAAAAAAATAAATTATATAGCAGCATCTTTAGCAGTATTAAGCTGTATGTCTTTTATTCCTCAAAAGGCAATGGCTGATGCTTCTAGTTTTTCTGTAGAAAGTTCATCTTACATTGCTCATAAAGATAAAAAAGATAAGTGTAAAGATGAAGAAAAAGATAAGTCAAAAGATGATTGTAAGTGCAAGGATAAACACAAAGATAAAGATAAAGATAAAGATAAATGTAAAAATAATAGTGAAAAATCTTTTGATATCTTTACAGAAGAAAATTGCAAATTCCTTTCTTCTGATCAGAAAAAAACATTGGATGAATGTAGACAATGCAAAGATAAAGGTACTCCTTTAAATGAAGATCAGAAAAAATCCATTACAATAATGATTGACTGCATCATCAAAGGTAAATTAGGTGATGAAAAATATAAAGATTTCAAATGCATAATGGATAAGAAAGATAAAGGAACAAAACTTTCTGAAGAAGAAGAAAAAAAATTCAAAGATTATAAATGTATTATTGAAGGCAAGGATAAAACAAGTGCTGCTGATATACTTAAACAATTTTTAAGATAATGTGAAACAAAGATGTATGAAATTTATTTTTATAAAACTTCATACATCTTATTTTTGGAAACTATATTGAATTTCTTGAATACAGATATTCAGAGACTATGAATTGATTTATTTTTGAATCTATACTGACATGAAAAATCCTCAAAAACAAATATTTTTTATCTTTTTATTATAATTTAAATACCACTCCAACAACAGCTGCTATGGCTATATAAACTACAGGATGTTTTTTATATTTCATAACTGCAAAAAATATAACTGCAAAAAATATACAGCTTTTTATATTTATTAAATCTAATATATTCTTTGTTGCAAGATAAGCATCTATATTTATTAATGCAATTTTTATTACTTCAAAAGCAGCCACAGCAATAAGTCCTACACTTGCAGGTCTTAAACCTTGAAAAACCGCATCTACATATTTATTGGTCTTAAACTTTTCTAAAAATTTAGCAATTATTATTATTACTATTATTGATGGAGTAACCAATCCTAATGTAGCAATTATTCCGCCTAAAACACTTCCTGAGTTAAATCCTGCATATGTAGCTATATTAACTCCCATAGGACCAGGAGTCGATTCAGATACGGCTATCATGTCAGCCAGCATACTTTGATCAAACCAGTCATATTTATATGTCATGTTAATCAGGAAAGGCAATGTGGCAAGACCGCCTCCTACTGCAAACAATCCTGTCTTAAAGAATTCAAAAAACAGCATAAAATATAAATTAAGCATTTTATTTTTCTCCTCCTTTGTTCTTTGTTAATACTCCAACTATTGCAGCACCTATTACAACATATATAGGTGATAATTTTAATAATGCACCTAGAACAAATGCTGCTGCTGCAAGAAATAATCCTATTGAATTTTTTACTGAACTCTTCCAAAGCTTTATTACTGAACTTATTATGAGTGCAACTACAGCAACCCTTATTCCTCCAAATGCATGTTTTACAATTTCAAACTCTGCAAAATTTTTCAAGAATGCAGCTATAACCATTATAATAACTAGTGATGGAAACACAACTCCCAGTGTAGCAAATATTCCACCAAAAATTCCTCTTAACTTATAACCTATAAATGTTGCAGTATTAACAGCAATTACTCCAGGGGTACATTGTCCTACTGCATAATAATCCATGACTTCTTCTTCAGTCGCCCATTTTTTCTTTTCGACAATCTCTCTTTGTATTATTGGAAGCATTGCATATCCACCACCAAAAGTAATAGAGCCAATTTTAGCAAAGGTCCAAAAAAGATCAAATAACTCTTTCAAAATATTCACCTCTTATAAATAATTTCATTTGTTGATTAATTATTCCTTAGTTATCTTATACTATATTCAGATAAACATCAACTTAAGCGATTATAATATAATTATTTCCAAAAGAAATCAATTATCTTTTTTATTACCTGTTTTGCTATTTCATCAGTTTCTGCAAAAGTCTCATGCTTACCTCCTTTTACCACAACAATTTCACAATTGTCTGCATATTTTGCAAACTTATATTGTGCTTCTGATGTAACATGTGTATCATACTCAGCTTGAAACAGCAGTACAGGTATTTTTACTTTTGAAATATTCCTTTTATTTCTGAGATATCGCGTTGCTTTTGCAGTTTCAAAATACCATTTTATAGAGGCACCTCCTGTTTGAAAACATTGGTTATTTAATATTTTATTATATTGGTATTCATAACGCTGCTTACAACTCGTTGTTCTGCCTGGAAATTTCCTTCTGCCACTATAAGGCTTCTGGCTTATCATATATTCACCTTTCCTGCCTAAGCACATCAATATTGCAGATATAATATCAGCTATAAAAGGAGGTGTTTTTCCTGTGTGTACTTGATGCATTGGAGAACTTAAAACCGCTTTGTGAAAATATTCAGGATACCTTTCCAAAAATAATGTTCCTATTCCTCCTCCCATAGAATGTGCAAACAATAAAAGATTATTATGACTACTAGGAACGACTATTTCATCAATAAACTTCTTGAAATCATCAATATAATAATTGAAATTTTCAATACTCACCTGCCCTGAATCACTTCCTATTCTGCCAGAACGACCATTTCCCCTATGCTCTAATATAAAAACTGAATATCCAGAATTAAGAAAATAATAAATCAATTCATTATATTTTTCTGTATATTCTCCAATTCCATGACATATTACTATGCTTCCCTTATCATTTTCTAATATAAATTTTTCATAATAAAGCCTTATATTATTCATTCCTAAAATATATCCAGATTCTCTAAAGTTATTTAAAAATGGTTCTGTTTTCTTACTCATATCTTCAATATAATTTTCAGATGAAATATATTTTTCAAATATACAGCCATTATACTCAGATTTATCAATGTAACTTCTTTTAAATTTCAAATATTTCATTCCATACTCCTATAAAATAAATCTTTATATTTTAATATACTTCTTTTATCATAAATTTCAAATTGTACATTGTTAATATATATATTATAAATATCATTTATTATTTCTTCTATAACATTTTTTATTCTTATAAAAACAGACTGCCTTTTTTAGACAGTCTGTTTTTATATTAATCTTTATAACAGTTCTTTTATATAAATATCCTTATTTTTATTTAAGTCTAGAAATTCACCATCTTTTAAAAGAAGTGGTCTTGATAAGTTGTTTGAATCAACTTGAATTATCTTTGCAATTTCACCTGTACTCAATAGAACATTTTCGCCCATATAATAATTAGAAACATGCTCTAATAAAATTTTTGTATATTCATAATCAAGTTTAGTAAGACTTTTTTCTTTTAATGTCTCAAGAACTTCAAAAGGTCCTCTGTTTTTTCCATCATCATCTTTATATGAATTCAACACATCAAGTTCATCTGCAATCGCTATTATCTTTGCGAAATAATGAATTTTATCTCCCTTTATTCCTAATGGAAATCCTGAGCCATCTTCTCTTTCATGATGCATAAGCACTCCATAGCTTACTGATTTATCTAAATAAGGAATACCTTCTACATATCTGTATGCAATAGTAGCATGTTCTTTAACTTCTGGATAATTTTTTGCCATAATAATATCAGGCTTTCTCTGATACTTAGGTTCAAGTTTAGTAATTCCAAAATCATGTAAAAGAGCAGAATATATTAAAAGATTCCTCTTAGATTCACTAAGTCCAAGCCACTTTCCAATAAGCGCGCTCAAAACTGCAACATTTACTCCATGTCTATAGATATTATCATTACCGCTTCCTTTAAATACAACATTGCTCACTACAACTTCTGTTGATTTCAGCTGATTTTGAATTTTTTCTGCAAACACACGCAAATCATCTGTATCTGTTTTTCTTAATGTATTCATTTTTGCAAACATTTCTTTTAATTCGTTAGATACCTTTTTAAAACTTTCCTCAACATTTCTTATTTCTGCTTCTTTATTGTTCTTTTCTAAAACTTCACTAGAAACATTTACTTCAATCTTTTCTAAAAAATACGCTTTATTCAATCTTGCAATTATTTCTTCATTTATTACAGTTCCTTCTTTTAATAAAACGCTGGTATTTTTCATAACATCCTTTGAAATAACCATTCCCGGCTTTAATTCAGATACATTCAACAATATGCTGCTTCCATTCATAATATCACCTCTCAATGCATATTAAAGAGTTTTATAACACTATCTCTTTAATATATAGTTCTTTCTGCTTGTCTAAATCTATAAATTCCCCATCTTTAAAAATTAATGGCTTTTCTAAATCATTTATATTCATTTGTAATATCTTACATTTTTCTCCTGTATTTAAAATTACTTCTTCTCCAAGATAATAATTGACAATGTGCTCTAAAAATATTTTTACATATTCATAGTTAAGTTTTCCTAATGATTCGTTTTTTACTATCTGAAGAGCTTCAAAAGGAGCTTTTTTATTTTTATATCCTCTGTTTGAATTTATAGCATCAAACACATCTGCAATTGCAATTATTTTCCCAAATTCATGTATTGCATTTCCTTTTAAGCCCAATGGATATCCAGAACCATCTTCTCTTTCATGATGCATAAGCACTCCATAGCTTACAGATTTATCAAGAAAAGGTATCTCTTTAATTATCTTGTATCCTTCAGTTGGATGTGTTTTTATTAAATCGCTTTCTGCTTTAGTCAAAGGTTCTTTCTTCTCTAATATCTTTCTGCTTATTTTAGTTTTTCCAAAATCATGAAGCATAGCTGAATATACAAGAAGATTAAGCTGTTTTTCATCATATCCAATCCATTTTCCAATCAATGCGCTTAATGCTGCAACATTAACACCATGTCTATAAATTGAATCCGTTCCACTTCCATGGAGAATTATATTTTTTATTATAAGGCTGGTTGGTTTCAATTCTTCTTGAAGTTTCTGAGAAAATTCTCTAAGTTCTTTTATGTACTTTCCATCTTCATTCTTTATGTTTATGAATGTCTTTTGAAGTTTGGTTGATATTTCTTTAAAATCATCTTCTATCTTATTAAATTCTTCTAATTTTTTTTCTTCCTGAGTTAATTGCTTTGGCGAATCATCAGGTGCATATATTTCTAAGTTTCCAACTAATAGTAATTTTTGCACTCTCTGCACAAAATCCTTATTTACTATTGTACCTTTTTTTAATAATACTCTCCCATTATGACTCACATCTTTAGCTATCTTCATTCCCTCTTTTAATTCAGCAAATGTTATATTTAATGTTTTATTCCCCATATTATTCACCCCAACCATTGAATTATATTTTTACTATAGTATATTTTATTACTATTTTTCTCTATTTATGTATATTATTCTATATTTATCGTCTTTTGTCAAAAAAGTTTTTCATTTTTTGCAAACCTATAATTAACACTCCTCCAATTATGAAAAACAAAATATTAAAATTGTTCATACTCATAGGCTCTTTAGGTATTTTTAATGAAGCTGGCCCCATAATTACTGCATATAATGATCCTATCATTAATCCCAATATCATATATATAGTCTGAGACCTATAGTTTTTCAACATTGCTTTTACTCCTCTTATTGTCGCAAAAATACCTGCAAGAACTCCAAATCCAAATATAATTAGTATAGGCAGGTATTCAAAATTAAAAGTTAAAACTTCTTTTATTGCTGATACTATTGGAACATAAAGTCCAAAAATAAGTAATAATGTAGAACCTGATATTCCTGGAAGAACCATTGCTGAAATTGCAATCATTCCTGCAACAAATACATATATTCCAAGACCTAAAGATAAACTGTCAATAGATACATCCATTCCGCCTTTTGAAGCAGGATTAAAATATGTTATAGCTGATACAATGGCAATTCCTATTAATAAGAATAATATATTTTTATATTTTCCATATATACTATCTTTTTCTTCCATTATTATTATTGGTATGGCAAAAATTATGAACCCTAAAAACAGAGAACTTATATTATATATCTGTTTTTCAAAAACTGATCCCAAAAACAACATTGATAAAATAAATCCTACAATCCATCCAATTCCAATCTTTATTAAAAATTTCAATCCTTCTATTTTTTCTTCTTTTTTCCCTGCAACAAGAGCATCAAGAGATCCTATAAATTTATCATAAAATCCAAGCAGAAATGCGATAGTTCCTCCTGAAACTCCTGGAACGCTATCTGCAAGTGCCATACAGAATCCCCTTATAAAATTAATAATGTACATTATAAACTCTTCTCCTTCTTATCTGCATATTTTTATTTATAAATCTTTATATAAATAGATTTCCTCATTTTATAATATCATAATAATTAAAAATAAAGGATGAAATTTTTATAAATTTCATCCTTTATTAGAATTTCAACTAAGATTTAATGCTTTGTTTATATTATTGTTCCTGCTTTTGCATTTCCAGTCTTAGCTTTTCCTTGTATTTCTGTAGGAATATCCCTTACATCATTCTTTTTATAATGCTGTTTGTGATTGCTTTCTGTTCCATGAGGATCTTTAGGGTCTGGTCTTTTCATACCTGCTTTTGCCATAACAGTTCATCTCCTTTTTATTTTGTATAGTCTTAGTATTAGAAGATACAGCATATTTATTCCTCGTAAAAAAAATTACTATTTACATTGTTGGGTATTATGCTTTTGTTATAGTTTTTTCCTTTTAAATCCTCAGTACTTATTCTGCTTTCAATTTCTTTTTTCAGTGACTTGGAAATACGCTGGATTTTTAGTTATGCATCTAACCCTACAATTGTGTCTAGAGCCACTTTCATCATATCAGTGAAAGTCTTTTGTCTTTCTTCTGAACTTGTGACTTCTCCTGTTATGAAGTGATCACTTACTGTCATTATAGCCAATGCCTTAACATGATACTTTGCTGCTACTGTATAAAGACCTGCAGCTTCCATTTCAACACCTAAACATCCAAATGCAGCCCATTTCTTCCAGTCTTCATTATCATCTCCATAAAAAACATCTGAACTGTATATTGGTCCAACTTTAGGTTCTATTCCTTTTTCAACTGCAACATCATAAGCTTTCTTTAATAACTCAAAATTAGCTGTTGGAGCATAAGTTCTTCCTTGGAATCTTGTCAAATTAAGATTTGAATCTGTGCAAGCTGACATTGCAATTATTAAATCTCTTACTTTAACATCTTCATGATATCCACCACAAGTACCAACTCTTATAAGATTTTTAACACCATATTCAGTTATCAATTCATTAGCATATATTGAAATTGAAGGTATTCCCATTCCTGTTCCTTGAACTGAAATTCTTTTACCTTTATATGTTCCTGTAAATCCATACATTCCTCTTACTTCATTGTAGCATACTACATCTTCTAGAAATGTTTCAGCTATAAACTTAGCTCTTAATGGATCTCCTGGTAATAATACGCTTTCTGCTATATCTCCCTTTTTTGCATTAATATGAACACTCATTTTCTAACCTCCATATATTAAATATTTATTATCTTATATTTTCTTTTCTAAAAGCCCCTGGCAGTATTTCATCCATTGTTTTCACTATATATTCATCTTCATTCTTTGCTAAAATTACCACTGCATCACCATCTGCAAATTCACTTAAAACCTGACGACATATTCCACATGGATAAGTATTTTCTTCAGCACTTCCAATTATAGCTATTGCCTTTATTTTAGTCTCTCCATTTGCAATGCCTGTAAATATAGCAGTTCTTTCTGCACAGTTAGTTGCACCAAATGAAGCATTTTCAATATTGCATCCGCCATAAACATTCCCACTTTCAAAAAGAACTGCTGCTCCTACATGAAATTTTGAGTATGGCACATATGCTCTTTTTCTATACTCCATTGCCTTTTTTATAATACCTTTGTAATCCATAAACTTCTCTCCTCTCTTCTTATTCATTTCATTCTATAGCAGTTTTTTATAAATTAGCTGCCTTCAACAAAAGTTATTAACCTATTTTTTTAATACTGTCATTCCTTAATGAAATCTTTACACCCTCAAAATATATACACTATATATTATTAGTTACTATCTATTATATATTATATATTATATCTCACTTTTTCGCTCTTAATATTATTTTTCCTGTAAATAAACTGCTACAGTTTTTGTAATAGCTTATTTTACAGTAATCCTATTCTTAATTTGGTTACTATCTCTTTCCCGCATCAAATGGTTCTCCAGATGCTTTTGGAGCCTGAGAAGATTTTGAGAACAGTATTAATGCAATTAAAGTTACAACATAAGGGAATACCTTTAATATAACTGGTGGTATTGATCCTAATGAAGGAATTACCTGTGATACATTTGCAACTGTTGTAGCAAATCCAAAGAAGATTGTAGCTGCAAGTATTCCAAGAGGTTTCCATTGACCAAATATCAATGCTGCTAATGCAAGGAATCCGATACCTGCAACACTTCCATTAAATTCTCCTGAGTATGTAACGAGTATTATAGCTCCTCCTAATGATGAAAGTCCACCTGATAACAATACTCCAAAGTATCTCATCTTAAATACATTAATACCAGCTGCATCTGCTGCTTGTGGATGCTCACCACATGCTCTAAGTCTTAACCCAAAACTTGTTTTATATAATAAAAATATGCTTAAAACAAGAATTAAAAGAACAAGCCAAGTTGTTACATAAGTTTTTGTAAAGAATAATGGCCCTATTACAGGAATTTTGCTCAAACCAGGAATATCCTTAGGATAAAATCCAGTCTGTATTCTTATACGTCCGCTTCCTGCTACTGTTCTTGCTAAAAATATAGTAAGTGCACTTGCTATCATATTAATTGCTGTACCACTTATTGTCTGATCCGCATTTAAGTTTATACTTGCAAATGCATGTAATAATGAAAACAATACTCCAACAATAAAAGCTACTATAAGACCTATCCATAAAGGAAGAGAACTTCCTGGCATACTTTCCTGTAGTTTTGATATTGTCAATGCTCCTGAAAAGGAACCGATTATCATGAAACCTTCTAATCCTATGTTAATAACACCACTTCTTTCACAATAAAGTGCTCCAAGTGCAGTTATAAGTAGAGGAATTGTATATTCAATAGCATATGGAAATATATTTGTTATTGTTGACCACATATTATTTTTCCTCCTTATCTATCTTCTTATCTTTTTCATCAGGCAGAATTCCACTGCCACTTTCTCCAGCTTTAGCAGCTTTTCTGTGTTTAAATTTATTTACAATCATAGGTACTGCTGCACTTATAGCTGCAAAATAAATTATAATTGCAATTATTGTATCAGCTATTTCTGGAGGAATACTTGTATTAACGTTCATGAATCCTTTACCAGAATATAACAATCCAAAGAATATTGCTGAAACTAAAACTCCAAATGGATTGTTAGCTCCAAGAAGTGATACTGCAATACCATCAAATCCTTGAGAAGGCATTATTCCTATCTGCATATTAGATGCATTACCTATATATTGGGCAACACCTGCAAGACCTGATAATGCTCCTGCTATCATCATTGATAATGCAATATTCTTGTTAACTGACATACCAGCATATTCCGCTGCATCCCTGTTAAAACCAACTGCCTTTAATTCATATCCTAAAACTGTTTTACTTAATATAAACCATATTAAAATTACTACTATTATTGCTATTATTAATCCCAAATTTATATATGATCCATCAAAAAGTTTAGTAAGCCATTCAGTCTTTAAAGATGCTACTTCTGGAATATTTCTTGATTCAGTTTCTGTAGAACCTTTAAAATATGCTGGTACTGCATAATAAATTATCCAGTATGCTGTCCAGTTCATCATTATTGATGATACAACTTCATTAACATTGAATTTAGCTTTTAAGATTCCAGGAACAAATGCCCACAATGCTCCTGCTAAAGCTCCAACAAGAACTATAAGTATTAATAATAAGAATCTTGGCATACTATTACCATATAATAATGCTACACTTGTGGCACAGAATCCTCCAAAAAGCATTTGTCCAGGTGTTCCTATATTAAACAAACCAGTTTTAAATGCAAAAGCAACTGAAAGACCTGTAAATATTAATGGTGTAGCTGTAGCTAGTGTATCACCAGTTCTCTGTATATTCATTAATCCGCCTTTGAAAAGATAAGTATATCCATCAACCGGATTGTCTCCAATAATCAACATTAAAATTGCTCCGGCAATCAAACCTAAAGCAACAGCAATAACAGAATTTAAAGCTTCTTTTTTAGTCATGCTTTGTTCCTCCTTTATGAACACCTGCCATCATTAATCCGATTTCATTTTCATTAGTGTCTGCTGCATTAACAACACCAATTAATTCACCGCCATTAACTATAGCAATTCTATCAGCCAAGTTCATAACTTCACTTAATTCCAATGATACAAGCAATACAGCCTTATCAGAATCTCTTTCCTGCACTAATCTCTTATGTATGTATTCAATTGATCCTACATCAAGACCTCTTGTAGGCTGAACTGCAATCAATAAATCTGGATCAAGTCCAATTTCACGTCCTATAATAGCCTTCTGTTGATTACCACCAGACATTGTTCTTGTAATTGATGCACCACCATGACCTGATCTTACATCAAATTCCTTTATTATATTTTCAGCATAATCATGTATAGCATTCCTCTGTAATAATCCCATCTTAGAAAATGGCTTTTTATTGTATCTCTGAAGAACTATATTATCTTCAAGTGTATAATCTAGTACAAGTCCTCTCTTCTGACGATCTTCTGGAATATGACCAATACCAGAATCAATACGTCTGCGAATCGACATATTAGTTATATCGTCACCTTTTAGGCTTATTTTTCCTTCTTTCACTGGTCTAATACCTGTAATTGCTTCAATAAGCTCTGTCTGTCCATTACCTTCTACCCCTGCAATACCAAGTATTTCACCTTTTTTTACTTCGATTGAAAAATTCTTTAATCCAAGTACTTTTTTATTATTTAATACAGAAAGATTTTCTACTTTTAATACTACATCTCCAGCTTCTTTAGGCTTCTTTTCAACTTTAAAGTTTACTGGTCTTCCAACCATCATTTCTGCCATTTTAGCTTCACTTGTTTCCTTTACGTTAATAGTACCAATATATTTACCTCTTCTTATAACTGTACACTGATCAGCTACTGCTTTAATTTCTTTTAACTTATGAGTAATTATTATTATTGATTTTCCTTCACTTATTAAATTTTTTATTATCTTCATAAGTTCATCAATTTCCTGAGGTGTAAGAACAGCTGTAGGTTCATCAAGAATCAAAACTTCAGCATCTCTATAAAGCATTTTTAATATTTCCACCCTCTGCTGCATACCAACTGATATATCTTCAATCTTTGCATATGGGTCTACATTCAATCCATACCTTTTTGATAATTCTTCAACCTTCTTTGCTGCACTTTTTACATCTACAACAAGTCCTTTTTTAGGTTCACATCCTAAAATTATATTTTCTGTTACTGTGAAATTATGCACCAATTTAAAGTGCTGATGCACCATACCTATACCTAAATCATTAGCAACATTAGGATTAGAAATTTTAACTTCTTTGCCACGTACTTTTATTGTTCCAGCTTCTGGCTGATACATACCAAAAAGTACTGACATTAAAGTAGACTTTCCAGCTCCATTTTCGCCTAACAATGCATGAACTTCACCTTTTTTTAATCTTAAGGTTATATTGTCATTAGCAACATTACCTGCAAATTCCTTACGAATATTCAGCATCTCAACTACATATTCCATATAATAGTGTCCTCCTTTATTAATTAACAATGTTTATTGCCAATTGACAATAAACACAATAATGTCTTATTCATAATGGTCTGTGTTGTTCATTGTCAATTGTCAATCCTTGTTTTTATTCTCTTCATTATAAAATTAACAATGAAGTATAGTTTATAAGCATGTATAAATGCCTATAAACTATTTAGCCCCATTGTTAATAACATTTAATTATCTTTTATTATTCAAATAATGAACCATCATTATTATTATCTTTTATTGTGATTGAACCATCTTTAATTTTTGCATAAATATCATCTACAACTTTCATTGTTTCATCACTTAAGTTTGGATTTTCATTTGGAATACCAACTGCATCCTTAGTTATATCAAATGTTAATGTCTTACCACCTGGGAAATTTCCATCTAATGCTTCTTTAACCATTTCATAACTTGCTGCATCAACTTTCTTTATAGCTGAAGTAAGAACTACTGATTTACCATCTGCATATATCCCATCATCATATTGGTCTCTGTCAACACCAATCATCCATACATTCTTTCCTGCATCAACTTGAGTCTTAGCTGCTGTTATAACACCATTACCAACTCCACCTGCTGCACAGAAAATAGCTTTAACACCTCTGTCATACATTGCATTTGCAAGTTGAGTTCCTGCTGCTACATCATTAAATGTTCCTTGATATATTACATTTTCCGCATCTAATGTCATCTTAGTTCCTAAGTTTTCATTAGCATAAGCTACACCTTGTTGGAATCCCCAGTTAAACTTTTGAACTGCTGGAATTTTCATACCACCTATAAATCCTAAGCTTCCCTCTTTTAATTCAACAGAAGCTGCTACACCAGCAGTAAATCCTGCTTGTTGTTCTGCAAATAATATTGAAACTGCATTATCTGATACTTTTGTTTTGGGATCACTTTCGTTTCCATCATTTGGAGTACCATCAATTATAACGAATTTAGCATCTTTATATTTATCTTGTGCTTCATAAATTGCTGTTTCAAATTTATAGCCTGGAGTAGCTATTAATCTGTAACCTGCATCATAAAGATTTCCAATTTCCTTCAAATAATCTGCTTTTGTTTCACCAGTCGGCTTTGAATATTTAGGTTCCTTAAGGTCAAAATCCTTTTGAGCTTTTTGAATTCCTTCCCATGTTCCTTGATTAAATGACTTATCATCTATAGTTCCTGAGTCAGTAACCATACCTACTTTTATAGCTTCATCATTGCTTCCAGCATCTCCAGCATTTGATGAACTTCCACATCCAGCAAATAAACTTAATGTAACTGCTGAAACGGCTAATAATGATAGTAATTTCTTTTTCACTACAAATTCCCCCTATAGAATTATAATTTTATCTTTTAGTAATATATAAAATCATAGAACTTAATCCTGATTTTAAAACATTATAATATTTTAATATATCTCTCTTAGTATTAGAATTTTTCATTAAAATATGTATATCATTAATATACATTTCTCCTCATATAATATAAAAATAGAAAAAATTTCACAGAATTTTCTGTCGAATCGGTTCTACTTCTATATTCTTGTATTTCATACTAATTTTACTGTATTTTAGATTTTATGCGCTTTACGCGAAAGCATCATTACCTCCCAATTGTAATATACGCTAATGTAAATTGTCAACTATTGATGTATTTTGTCATGATAAAATAGTATGATTTTTAAATATTTTAGTTAAATAGTATATCACATATAAAATATATTTTTTAAATAAACCAAATATAGCTTAAATACTTTCATCAATTTTCATAAAAATCCAGTATTAAACCTTTCCTTAAACTGCATTGATGAATTATAGAATGTTCAGCATATGGTTATAAAAATAAAACAGCTGCTACATTAGTAACAACTGTTTCAAATTTATAAGTTTCAATTCAATATTTTAGGAATTTTTGTTTTTTAAAGTATTAATGAATCTTTCAATTCTCTTAAGAGCTTCAATTATGTTATCCATAGATGAAGCATAACACGCTCTTATGAATCCTTCTCCACATTCGCCAAATGCATTAC
>NZ_CAKVKB010000021.1 GCF_934754915.1 uncultured Clostridium sp. | reverse complement strand
TTTATAAAAAATTATAATGGTAAAACACGAATTAAAAACCAATGGTAAATTTTCTTAAATTAATGCACAAGTCAAGTGTTTAAGTTAAAATACAAGCGCTTTTATATGTAATTTATCCTCTAGTGATAAGTCTATAAACTTATCTTCTTCTTTTATATATACTACTGGTCTTTCAATGAAATTCTTATCCATCTTAACTATTTCAGCAAATATTCCATTATTTAATATTACAGATTGTCCAAGATATAAATTAATAATATGTTCAAGGAATACGCAGCAGTATTCCTTATCTAATGTTCCATTTTTCATTTCTTCCTGTATTACTCTTAAGGCTTCAAATGGTGGTTTTTTTTCTTTATAATCTCTATTTGAATTTGCTGCATCAAATACATCACAGATTGCAATTATTTTCGATATATTACTTATTGATTGTCCCTTTACTCCCAATGGATATCCAGAACCATCTTCTCTTTCATGATGCATAAGAACTGCCTTTAATATTTCATCATCTATACTTGTATTTTCCTTTAAGAACTTATAGCCAGCTATTGGATAAGTTTTAACTACGTTATATTCATTTCTAGTAAGTGTTCCTTTTTTACTAATTATATTTCTGTCAATTTTTAACTTTCCAAAATTAGAAAGAATACCTGCATAAATTATATAATCAATATCGTTTCCACTAAATCCAAGCCATTTTCCAACAATCGCTCCTAAGATAGCTACATTTAAACTATGTCTATAAATAGAATCTCTTTCACTTCCCTTTAATACAATAGTCTGTATTATGTTATCATCTGTATCTAAATAATTATAAATAGCTTCTTGAAATTTTTTAAGTTCTTTCAATTCAAAACTTTCTCTTTTCATTTCTAAAACAATTTCATTTTCCAGCAGAGTAGACATCTTATCTAAAATCTGATTTACTCTTACATATTCTGTAACCTTTTTGGTAATAAATGAGTTTATTCTTTTAGAGGGATATACAGATATGGGTTCAGTTATAAAAGCATCCTTATTATTTTCCAATTTAATATGATCTGTCTTACCCGTATTTTCTCCCAATTGAAATATAATATTTTTTTTCTTACATGTTTCCACTAAGCATTCCCCCCAATTTATTTTGAACAAAAAAGTATATCATTTTCTCTCTTTAATTCTTTTCTTCAATTATAAAGTCATTTATTGGATTTTTCAACTTAATTATTACTTAATTTTTCCATTTTTCTTTATATTTATAGTATTTAAAACATCATTATTATACAATAAAACCTCTTATTTATTAATTTTAGAAATAATAAATTAAAATGTATTATATATCTTTAAGGAATTCAAAGCTCACATAAAAATCAATTGTCATATACTAGCTTTTAATTGATCAACTTCCTGCACTTTCATAACTTTTTATTCCTAATGTCCATATCTTATATGCTACTGTTATAGATATCAATGCAACAGCTATAGTAAGCAGTATTCCCATTTGAAAAGATTCTTTTCCAAGGAAATATGCAGCTGGATAATATCCTGTAAATGCAAAAGGTATTATTCCTATCAATATAAATTTTATTACTTTTGGATATATTCCTACAGGATATTTAACGAAAGAACTTATCTGATAAGTCATAAATAAATATGAAAATGAAGATTTTGTCCAAAAAGCAATAGATGCTACAGCTAGCTTTACAGCAGTATAAATTATTGATGAAAAGAAAATTACTGCCACTAATATAATTAGCTTACTCACTCCAAATTGTAATCCTAATTTTGTAGAAGAATAAACTGTAAGCATTACCCCAATTATTATCTCTCCAAGTCCATCAGGTTGTACACTTTCTGATATAACCTGAAATAATGGATTAAGGGGCCTTAAAAGATATCTGTCAAATTCCCCTTCAACAATAGTCTTCCATGTAAAAATCCATAAATAATCAGTGAATACATGGTCTATGCCTCTTGGTATCTGCGCCATTCCATATATGAATAATATTTCATAAAATCCCCATCCATCTAGAGCTGGAATAGAATTAAATATAAGCTGAATAAATATTATCCCCGTACATTGAACTAGAAGAAATCCTATAAGTCCAAGTACAAAACTCGCTCTATATTCTATGAGAACCTTAACATACTGCTGAAAAAATTTCTTATATAATTTAATATATCTCATCATAATATCAGCCTCCCAATATAGTCAAGTTCTTTATCAATGCTTTATACATCATTTTTCCAATAAACATCATCACTATTACCCAAAATACCTGTCTACCAAGTGCAATGCATATTTCATAAGAACTGAACTTATTTTCAAAAATCATACAAGGTGTATATATTATTGATTTGAAAGGAAAGAAATCAAATATCTTCTGTACTATTTCAGGGAAAAAAGCTATTGGTATAAGTGCTCCTGAAAAAAGCGCTGTAACAGCCTGCATTATCTGCTCTACTCCCCACATATTTGTTATCTTGAAAGTCAGAAGCCCCATTGAATAACTATAATAAAAATTTATAAAATATGATAATACTACACTTACAAAATAAATAATCATATTAGTAAACTTTATACCACTACCTGTTTTTATAGATATGATTACAACAACTGAAAATCCTATGATAAAAGCTAAAACAAATTGATAAAGCACGCTTCCAAATCCCTCAAATAGCATTCTTTTTTCATAACTTATAGGCTTTATTAAATTCGATGCTATTGAACCATTCCTTACTTCTCTAAATATAGTATTGCTTACTTCTGTTGATATAAGTCCCTGTGTCAGAAATGAAAGCAATACATAAATTATCATATCATTATAAGTAAATCCATTTAGAATACTTTCTGATGCACTGCTATATATAGCTTTCCATAGATAATATGTTACTGCAAGTATCATCATATCACCTAAAATAAACATTATTGTATTAGCTTTATATGCAAGATTTCGTTGAAAAACATTTTTAGTGAAGGTAAAATACGATTTAAAATTTAATGATTTTTTCATATCTTACACCTCTTTTCTATATATTTTTTTAATAATATCATCAATGCTTGTTTCTTTTAAAGAAAAATCCTGAAGTGTATAGTTTTTCATAAAAAATTCAATTATCTCTGTTGATGAAACTTTATTTTTATTAAAGGTAACAAGTATCTTTCCATCCTCAACATTTAAATTTAAATCATTGTTATCAAGGTTAAAATAAGAATTTATGTCTATGTTTTTGTCAATCTCGCTTTTCTTAATTAATACAGATACAGTAGTCATATATCCATACTTTTCTTTTATTTCTTTTAAACTGCCATCGTAAATCTTTACACCTTTATCAATTATTATTATTCTGTCACATAACTCCTCTATATCTTCAAGATCATGTGTAGTTAAAATAACTGTAGTGTTATACTTTTTATTTATTTCTTTTATTGCATTTCTCACTTTTTCTTTTACTACTACATCAAGGCCTATTGTTGGTTCATCAAGATATAGAATTTTAGGATTATGAATAAGTGAAGCTGCAAGATCCGCTCTCATTCTCTGGCCTAAAGAAAGAGTTCTTACGGGTCTTAACATAAATTCATCTATTTCCAGAACATCGTTAAAAAATTTCATTCTTTCCTGAAAGTCTTCCTGAGAAACATTATAAATATCACGAAGCAAAGAGAAAGTTTCACTTAATGGTAAGTCCCACCATAACTGAGTCCTTTGCCCAAAGACTACACCTATATTCATGGCATTTTCTGTTCTGTTCTCATATGGAATTATTCCATTAACTTCAACTTTTCCACTTGTAGGTGTTAAAATTCCTGTCATCATTTTTATTGTAGTAGACTTGCCTGCACCATTTGATCCTATATAGCCCACTACTTCTCCTTCACCTATCTGAAAATTCATATTATCTACTGCTTTGTTCACAGTATATTCTGTTGAAAATAAAGATTTTATAGCACCTTTAAATCCTGGGTATTTCTTATTTGTTTTAAATTCTTTCGTTAAATTTAATACTTTAATCAAAACTATCTCCCCCCTATACCGGTGATTTGATAAAACATAAACTTACTATCATCATTAAATATTATAAACATACGTTCGGGTAAAATCTACTTTTTTCCATTATTTTGTATATATATAAAATTAAACTTGTAATTTTTTACAAAAACACTTTTTAAAATTATTATTTTTTGTGTAACTGGTCTATTCATTAAATTGGGCTGTATTCCTTCCTTACATATCTGCATTAAGTATTTTCTTAAAATAAATCGTAATTTTATATTAAATATTATAAATTTAACCAAATATAATCATATATTATTCTTCCCAATCCAGCTGGTATTCGGGTATTCCAAGTTTTCTACACTCCTCAAATACTAGTTCCTTTTCTTTTAAATTTCCAATGGTATATTTTAATATTTTATGCTTAAAAACTATTATTTTTATATTTCCCCGCTTCATATCTGTAAACCAATTAATTCCGCAGTCTTCCTCTGTTCCTATTGCTTCTGATAATAATTCTGGAAAATCCTTATGTGATGAAGTAAAATATACAGCTGTCCAATATCTAGGGTAATGCTATATCAGCTTCCCATTTTGAAACAGACTGTCTGCTCACACCCTATATTTCTGCCAATTGTTCTTGTGAATATCCTATATCTTTTCTTAATAACTGTATTTTTTCTGATAATTTCATACTAAACTCCTCCTTTTGGTTTTAGTATATCAAGATATTTTTCCTTATACTACCATCCAATATGTGCTCTTATGCAACTAGAAAGTGCATATTCCTTACATATGCAATAATATTTTAACGTAATCATTTTTTAATAAAAAAAACTGCCAGAATATAACCTGACAGTTCGGTAATCATATATTTACTTTTCAAAATCCTTATACATTAAACTTGGCTGTATGCCAGTATTATTCTGATATTTTCCACTGTTATATAAATCATATTCACCATGAATATCATGATAATAAATCTGACATATATCAACATTAGGATATATTCTTATTGGCTGAACGCAGAATATTTCAAGAGTCCAGTATCCTGCAAAACCTATATCACCAAAACCAGCTGTGACGTGGATAAATAATCCAAGTCTTCCTGTTGAAGAGCGTCCTTCAAGCATTGGCACAAACTTTTCTGTCTTTGTAAATTCATTAGTTCTTCCTAAATATAGCTTACCTGGCTCCAGTAATAATCCTTCTTCTGGAATAACAATCTTCTTTGTAGGATTTGGAGTCTTCATATCCAATACATCATTTTCATAAACTAATAATTCATTAAATAATGATAAATTATAGCTGTTTGGATTAATTCTCTTTTCATCAAATGGTTTTATTATTATATCTTTTCCAATGTTCTTTAATATTTCTTTTCCTGATAGTATCATTTTTCTTCATTCCTTACATATCTGAGTTAAGTATTTCCTTAAACTCATATAATATTTTGGTAACCTTTTTTTCATTTAAAGGCTCATAATTATCTATATAATTTGATGCCTGTAGTTCTGCATATAGACTCTTACACATAGCTACCCAGTTTTCAGGTATATAAACCCATAAAAGATCTTCATATTTACAACTAAGCAGAAAATGTTCCATTCCCCAGAATGAATATTCTTCAATTTCATGAATTTCATTAAATCTTTTATAATCTTCAACAACTCTTGAAGTAAGTTCATACCCATATATATCTGCAAAAAAGAAATCGAATTTTTCTCTTTCAGCTTTAAATGCATCTGTACATATTATTTTTATCTTGTCATTATCGCTAAAATTATCTTTATATAAATCTATAACCTCCTGACTGATTTCATAAACAATAATTTCATCTACATTTATTTTTTTTGCTATTTCCTGCACAACATATCCAAGACCTAACCCTACTATGCCCACTCTTCCTTGTGCGTAGTTTATTGCTTCATGACATCCTTCTATTTCTTTAGGTTCAAGCCTCATAATAGAGCCATATTCATTAGAAAGTTCTATTATATCCACATCATATTCATATTCATTTTTATACATATATCCTTGCAAATCTGATTTTTCAAGTGACTTTCTTCTTATTTTATATGAACCTTTTGTTTTATCCTTTATAGCATTATTATATTCTTTTAGAACATTCAGAATATATTCTCTGTTATATGGTTTCATAAAAAAATCCTTTCTTTAAACTATATTTTAATTAACATAAAGCATGATGGTCATATCAAATATTATAATAACTATTACCATCATGAACAACACGAATTTAATTAAAGATAATATTATATTTTATACTTAATCAAAATTTAAATGTTTTAATAAAATAATTTAATTTTCACACAGCATTTATTAAATTATAAAAATACAAATCAAAAAAATGAACGATATTTGTAATTTTTAACATAATATTAAACAATCAAAAAAATTATATCATATATTAGAGGTATTTTCTTTAATTTTTAACATATATATTTTTTAATAATAGAACTACATAATAATCACAAAAATCTTGCAAATGTTTTATCATTTATTGTAAATTGTCAATGTGAACATAATATAATAATTATTGTAATTTCATAAATTAAATTCTCTTTTTATTTTATATTATATATGCTATACTGAATTTACGATGATTTTTTCATCAACTTTATTAAAAGCAGGTGTTAATTTATGAAAAAAGTTACTATAAGTGAAGAAGCTTATACTGAATTCAAAGCATTCTTAGAAGAAAATAACATAACAGATTTTAATATTAGAATAAATTTTGCTGGTTTTGCATGCAGCGGTCCAATATTTAATATATCAATTTCTCAACCAACAGAAGATGACGAAACTGAAACAATCAATGATATTACATTTATGTTTGAAAAGTCATTAATGGAACAATTCGGTGGATTTATAATCCTTTCAACTGAAGAAAACGAAGGAAACGGCTTAAGCTTAAAACCTGTAATCCAGCCAGAAGGCGGATGTGGTGGTTCTTGCAGCGGATGTCACTAAAAATCCATAAAATAAACACAGGACTGTCATTAAATATTAATATGACAGTCCTTTTCTTGTGTTAAATCACTCTTCTTCTTCAACTTTAAGCTGATCTTCAGCTTCTATATTCCACTCTACATTAACATAATCATTGCTTATATCATAAATTCCATTAAGCATATCAATCCAGTAATCATTTTTTATTACTTTCTTTTCTTTATTTTCTCCTGTATATCCATTGAGTTTTGTTTCATTAAATTCATTAAAATACTCATACATTCTCTCAGATATTTCTTCCATTTCTTTAAAACATTCTAAATCTTTATCTTCTAATAACAATTTATTCTGCTCATTTTTCATTTCTCTTGTTAATGTAGAAAGAATGTATTCTTTCATTTTTCCATGTATATCGTTCTCTAAAATCTTATCAGACTGAATATTCTTAACAAATATAGATACTGAACGATGAGTATACTCTGCATACTGCTGCCACAGGTTCATTATATTCCCTGCTATAACATCATAATTTTTATATAATTTTAATATTTCTTCATTTCGTATACTTCCACTATCCAGACTTGTATTAAGTATGTCCATAATACTTTCATTTCTTTGCCTTATTTCTTCTATTTCAGCATAAGATTCTCGACCTAAATTATACTTGTAGTAAGATATTCTACTTATTGAATATACATTTCCACCTATGCTCATAACTAAAAACAGCAAAAGTATAATAGTAAATTCTTTGCTCTTAAAATTTATTTTCAAGAGTATACCAACCTTTCTATTATTTTTAAATAAATATCTTTAAAGAATTTTTTCTGTATATAAAATATATACTTATATACATTGCAAAATTAAAAATTCATAAAATATATATAAATATAACATTTGAAATTTAAAAGATAACTATACTATTTCAATACATATAATTATTTTATCATATAATTGTATCCTTGAATATACCATCCTGATTATTCACATATAGCTACATTGTCAATTGTACATTATACATTGGTATAGAATCATGAATTAATAAAGTTATGTTCAAGTCACCTTAAACATAACTTTTTATTAATCTTTATATCTTTCAATTTCCCTCTGAACAGAAAAAAGCAGACTATTAAGTTCCCAGACTTCTCCCTCTTCAATCAGTTTATTGAGAGTTCTTTCATATCTTGATGCTTCTGCGTTTTTGCCTAATGAAATTAAAGTCAAAAGTGCATTCATAATACTTGTAATCAAATGTGACTTAACTTCAAATAATTTCTGTGCATCCTTAATTTCATCTTTTATTTCAAGCATCTCCTCATCTAACCTAAAAGCTGCATCTGCTGAACGTTTAAGTTTTTCCTTTAATATTTCAGGTATATGCTGCTTATATTTGTAATTGAGAGAATGTTCTATTGTAGCCCAGAAGTTCATAGCCAGAGTCCTTATCTGAAATTCTGCTAAAATTTCTACAAGCCCTTCTGCCATGTTTACAGGATACTTTATTATCATATGATAACTTCTATAACCACTTTCTTTAACATTTCTTACATAGTCCTTTTCATAAAGAATCTGCATATCTTTACGTCCTCTTAATAGTTCAACAACAGTATCTATATCATCAACAAATTGACACATTATTCTTATTCCAGCAATATCCTCTAGTTCATATCTTATTCTGTCTATAGGTATCCCAAATTTATTTGCTTTTTCAAGCATACTGGAAACTTCCTTTACCCTTCCTGTAACAAATTCTATAGGCGAGTATTCATTTTTTCTTCTGTATTCTTTTCTTATTGATTTTAATTTAACCTTAAGCTCTTCAACCGCTTGTTCATAAGGCATTAAAAAATTCTTCCAATCATTTATCGCCATTGATATCACCCTTTTTATCATATCATTCGTTATTATTATAACAAAAAGTTCAATTTATGTATAACAATTAATTAAAAATTATTCTCTTCATTTTTCATGTAATACTAATTATAATGTTATGTTATAATAATATATATGTGTTCTAATAATAAAGCTACATAATAATCAAAGAAATTTGGCAAAGATTTCGTCATTCATTGTGGATTGTCAATTGTACATTACTAATTGGAACATATATACTAAATCAATTATATGATATGAGGTAACTTTATGATGATAGATGATGTGCGAAATTATTTATTTGATAAAACAGTAACTTGTCCTGTCTGCAATTCCACTTTTAAAACTGTCTGTGTTAAATCTAAATCAGCTAGAATTGAATCCAAAGATTCTGACACTTTCATACGCTATACGAAAAAAGTAAATCCTTACTTTTATGATGTATGGATATGTAATTCATGTGGATATACTGCAATGAAATCTGACTTTGAACACATTAGAAATTTTAGAAAAGAACTTGTAAAAAGTAATGTAACTCCAAAATGGACACCTAGAGAATACCCAAGAGTTCTAGATGAAACAAAAGCTATTGAACGCTATAAATTAGCTCTTTTAAATGCCATGTTAACTTCCAGTCCTGACAGTACAAAAGCTATGATTTCTATGAAAATAGCATGGATGTTCAGGCTTCTTGAAGATTCAAAATCCGAACAGCAATTTTTAGTACAAGCACTTGAAGGCTTTAAATCAGCTTATCAGTTTGAGCCATTTCCTATTTATGGCATGCAAAGAGACTCTCTTACATATCTTCTAGGCGAACTTAGCAGAAGAACAGGCCATGATGAAGATGCTTTATTATGGTATTCAAAAACGCTAACAAATACCAACGCATCCTATAGGGTTAAAGAAAAAGCAAGAATAGGAAAAAATCTAATAAAAAATAAATAAAAAATAAAAGAATGCAGAAATTAGAATAAATGCATTCTTTTATTTTTTATATTTTTATTTTATAATATTTTTTTAGGATTAAAATCCAGATAATCTGCTGATGTAAGTATGTATTCAACATTATCCCACATTCCAGTCAATAATTTTCCCTGAAGAACTGGTCCATGCAAATGTCCATAAATAACTTTTTCAACACCATATTCTTCTATTATATTAACAAAATCAGATTTTTGGAATTTATCATTAGTTGGAGGATAATGAAGCATTACGATAAACTTTTCATACCCTTTGTTTTTTGCTGAATCTAATGATAATTTAAGCCTTATAAGTTCTCTTTTATATATTTTTTCATCCTTTGATGTAAACTTATCACTTCCTGGACATATCCAGCCCCTTGTTCCACAAATAGCATAATCATCATAAACATAAAAATTATTTTGAAGAAATTTAGTATTTTCATATAATGAGTTCAATTTTGATATACTGTTCCACCAATAATCGTGATTTCCCTTGCTTATAATCTTTTTTCCTGGAAGTTCATCTATCCAGTCAAGATCATATTTGCTGTCATCCTCTTTTAAAGACCATGAAATATCACCTGCAATCAGTACTGTATCTTCTTCTGTTATTTTTTCTAACCAGTTTTGTTTTATTTTTTCACAATGGTTTTTCCATTTATCTCCGAATATATCCATAGGTTTTTCAACATTAAAACCAAGGTGCAAATCCGAAATAGTATAAAGTGCCATTAAATTTTCACCTTTCTGTGTCTATCATCTCTTTTTATCTAAATCTGTAACGAAAGCTATTACGTGTGCTACTGCTTCATATAATTCTTCAGGAATCTCACTTCCCACATCAACATTACATAATAAGTCTGTCAGTTCTTTATTATAAACTATGGGTACATCATTTTCCTGTGCTTTTTCAATTATCTTATCTGCAATATGACCCATGCCTGCTGCTGCAACAGTTGGAGCATCACTATTAAATTCATATTTTAACGCAGCTGCTTTTTTCCTCTGCATAATGTATTACACTCCCTATAAATATTATTTCCAATATAATTTTACCTTACAATTCAATTTAGCACAAATATTAAAGCATATAAATTAAACCATAGTATCTATTGCTGATATTGTTATATCATTAAAGAAAGCTCTAGAATTTACTATATCAGCAGGTTCTTTCTTTGCTGCCACCTTTATATTTACAAAAACCCCTAAAGTTGAAAGTCCATCTGCTAATTCTTTTTTATGCTTATCTAATACAATTGTATATCTATCGTCACATTTTAAATCTACATCTATCTTTCTGTCTTTCATTGTAAGATACCCATCTATTTCTCCAAGATTGGATGTTTTTATCGATAAGACCATCTTTGCATTGGTTGTATCTATTTTCTTTCCTTCTTTTCTGTTATCCTTAATTATAAGTTTGCATGGATATTCTTTCATTTGAGCTGAAACATTAAAATTTAAGCAGTAGTATTCATTACTCATTGAATTAAATACTTTTATATCATTTATATTTTCTTTTATAAGATTTGCAACTTTATTCGCAACAGAATCATTATTTGTTGTATGAGTCAATATTTCTTTTACTATATCCTTAACATTATCTATTTGAGATTTTATTCCATTCTTTATATTATCAATATTATTACTTGATTTCAAAAAATCTTTTGTCATGCTGTCTGTAAAACCATTACTATTTTGCATTTTGCTTTTGTTAAGTGTATTTTCCTTTACTGCATTATCAGCTTTCTGCATAACAGCAGCATCTGTATTTTGTGTTTTTACATTTTCAAATTTAAACTTATTAGCAGATTCATCTTTAACAAATTCAGTTTTAGCAGGCTGTTCTTTATTCTGTACTATTTCCGTAATTTTTTTAAATTCATCATCAGTAAGTTTTACTTCTTTTCCTTCAGCCTTACTTAATATATCTTCAACTTTTGATTTGTTAAGTGATTCTATAAGACTTGAAGCTTGAGTTTTAGGAGCATTTTTATCTTGAATTTTTTCTCCAACAACTTCTTTGATTGCATCAAAAGTTTCTTTATTAGATAATTGATCAGCTATAGATTTGTCTAAAATATCTGCATTAGCAGACTTAACTTTTTCTGATTCTTCTGAGTTTTCTCCTGCTAATGTTTTTAAAATATTCAATACATCTATTTTATTATTAGCTGGATCATTATCAGCATAAACCTTGGAAAATGCTGATTTATTAAGAACATTAATATCATCATTTGGTTCTTGTGAAGCAGACCTGCTAAATATATCATTTAATTCAATGTTTTTCACATCAGCGTTTATGTCTGATGCATTCAGCTTTTCCTTAATAGATGATAATATTTTTTCTATAGATGAATCACCTTTAAATAGTTTGTTAAAACTTTCAATATTTTCTTCTGAAAAATCAATATTATTTTCAATAAATGTAAGAATATCATCTTCACTCATATTTTTAAATTCGCTTATAAATTTAGAAAGCAATTCTTTCATCTGTTTTCCCTGTTCACTGTGTACATCTATTCCTTTACTTTCAAGATATTTATTCACAAATGAACCTAAGTCTTCAGAATCTGTTTTTACTTTATCACTAAATTGAAGAATAGCCTTTAATTTGTTTATATTGTCCTTAGTCAAAGAAAAATTGTGCTTTACCATATTTTTTAACAAATCTATATCTTCTTTTGATAATCCTTCTTTTTCTATAACTTCATTGAAGTTTTCATCTTCTGTAGATTCTGAATGAGAAGTTCCATCCTTTACGACTTTCAGCTTTAACTTCCCATTTTCAAAGCCTTCTACTTGAAATTTTACAAGTTTAATATCATCTAAATTTATATTTCCATCGACTTCTGCAATAAACTGCCATCCATCTGAAAGTTTTATCATGACATCTTTGCCCTCGCCCTTGTCAACTACTCTTCCTGTGAATTTTTCCCCTACTTCAAATGTTAATTTACTAGAAACTTTTCTAGTATTCATATTATATCCATTATTTACATTCCAAATTCCTGGCATTATTTATTTCACCCACTTTTTTATATTTCAATTGACAATATACAATTGATAATTAATAATCAAATCTTTACAAGATTTTTTGTAATTAAAAAAATAATTCAACTTATACATATTATAGTTATCGTAAATATTTAATATAAATTAATAAAAGCTGCTCCTAATATTTTAGAAACAGCTTATTTTTTATAATCTGCATTATAGATTTCAATAATATATATATTGCAAAATTACATCTATAACTTATTTAATTTCTATTTTATTATAATTTTTCTTTCCTCTTTTTATAAGAACTGAACCATCATTAAAATCTTCTTCATTTAATGTTCTTGTAACATCAGTAACTTTTTCACCATTCAATGATAATCCACCTTGTTCAATTAATCTTCTTCCCTCTTTTTTAGATGGAAGTATCTTTGTGCTTGCCATTATATCTATAATTGGTGTGCCTAATTCTTCCTTAGTTATAGAAACTGTTGGTACATTTGACATATCTGCTCCACCAGCAAATAATGCAGAAGCAGCCTGTTCTGCTTTTTTAGCTTCTTCTTCTCCATGTACAAGTTTTGTAACTTCATAAGCTAATACTCTCTTAGCCTCATTTATTTGAGCACCTTCCAAAGCACCAAGTCTTCTTACTTCATCCATTGGTAAGAATGTTAATAATGCAAGACATTTCTCTACATCTGCATCATCCACGTTTCTCCAATATTGATAGAAATCATATGGTGAAGTTTTTTCTGGATTAAGCCATAAAGCTCCTCCTACTGTTTTACCCATCTTCTGGCCTTGGCTGTTAGTTAATAATGTACAAGTCATTGCCATTGCCTGACCTTGTGCTTTTCTTCTTACAAGTTCAACACCTGCAATCATATTTGACCATTGGTCATCTCCGCCAAGTTCCATTTTACATCCATATTTTTGATTTAATACATAGAAATCATATCCCTGCATTAACATATAGTTAAATTCCAAGAAAGATAATCCTCTTTCTAATCTCTGCTTAAAACATTCAGCAGTAAGCATTCTATTTACTGAGAAATGAACTCCTACTTCTCTTAGGAAATCAACATAATTTAAATTTAAAAGCCAGTCAGAATTATTTACTAATAATGCTTTACCATCAGAAAAATCTATGAATCTTTCCATTTGTTTCTTTATAGATGCAACATTATGTTCAATATCTTCCTTTGTAAGCATTTTTCTCATATCAGTTTTACCACTTGGATCTCCAACCATAGCAGTTCCGCCACCGATTAAAGCTATTGGTCTGTGTCCTGCTTTTTGCATATGAGCCATGAACATCATTGCTATAAAATGACCAACATGTAAGCTGTCAGCAGTTGGATCAAAGCCTATATAGAAAGTTACTTTCTCATTTTCTAATAATTTTCTTGTTTCTTCTTCATGAGTGAATTGTTTTATGTATCCTCTCTCTAACAGCTCATCTAATACATTTGCCATTATAAAGTACCTCCTTAATTTTTCTTAAAATTATTATAATATTGTAATGTTAAAATTACATATAAAATTTATCTAATACCTCTAAAAATACTAAAGAAATCTTGAAAAGATTTCATCCTTAATTGTCAATTGTCCATCGTCAACTGCTAATTGGAATATATATCTATACATTACAACAGTTTTTTCTACTGTTATTGTATTTTCCACTTTAAATTATTAAATAAAACTTGTTTAACAACATATCTTCAAATTTTTTCATAATATTTCAACATATTTTCACCATATTATTAGACTCATTTAATAGTATATCCTCAAGTCATGAATTTGGCAACTTTACTTGTGATTTAATCTCATATACACTCTCTGCTATTTCAAATAAGCTTTAGGTCAATTGCAAATATATTTTTTATAAACAATTTTTAGTCTTTTTACAACTTGGCAGAATAACCTTAAAACTGTGTTCTACTCTTGAATTAACAAATCTCACCTTTCCCTTATTCTTAAATGCTTCTTTTATTCGTGTAAATCCCTTTCCATTATTCAAAAATCTCTTTTTATCATCTATTGTTATAAGTTTTTCATAAAGCCATATATTTCTTCTATTGTAATTAGTTCTTTCTCCTTTTATATTTTCATCAATAAACTCTCCAGGACTTGATATTATTATATTGCTGCTATCTATTACAACTTCTATAATTCTATTGAGATCATAATACTCCCTGTAAAGAATTGCGTTTTTTATACTCTCTATAATTGCATATGAAGGATATTCTTGTGGCATTATTTCTAAAATCTTTTTTTCTGCCTTGTCTACCATATCTATAAGATTTCCTTGTATTATATGGACTTCACTATCAGCTTCATTCAATCTTATTACTATCTTTATCATGTTATTCGGTATATAAATATGGTTTATATCGCAAAATACAAGAAGGCCTCCATAAGTACATTTAAGTTTCTCACCATCGTGATTATCAAATGCTATTCCTGAACTTATTAACAAAAACTCCTTATTTTCTTGTGTAATTTTTATTCCTTTTTTCTTAAAATACAACTCTATAAGATCCATATTTAAAATATCAATATTGCTTCTTATAATAGGACATGTCTCTATAGTTAAATTCAGGTTTTCTTCTAAAAGTGCAACTAATTCCTGTTTTCTCATAACATCAGTAGTTGATCCTCTTCTTATATAAAAAGCTCCATTTTCTCTTACTTGATAAGGTTTCTGATCTCCATCATAGATTGATATAACTCCTATTATTTTACTGTCTATATCAACAAAATCCACTCTCAATGGAATTGGAGGTTCACATCTGGATGTTATTATCTGCTGTACCTGTTCTTCCTTAAACATATCCTCATTTTTTATTCCTATTATTCTCTTTGTCTTATCTTCAATTCCAACTACGATATAACCCCTATGTCCATTTGAATTGGCTATTGCACAAATATCTTTTGTCAATTCCTTTTTGCCCATTTCATTAGATAAATCAAGTTTTAATTTAAAATCGAGTTTTATTCCTTCTTCCTTTTTTGTAAGAGATAAAACCTTCTTTTTATCCATAAAAACCTCCCCCAATATATAGCAGTATAATAATCAAAAAAATCTTAAAAAAATTTCATCCTTCATAATCAATTTTCCATTATACATTGTTAATTGCAATATATATTTAAATTATAGCATTTTTATCAAATATATTCTTAAAAATAAAATAGATACTAAAAATACATCATTTTCTCATACTTTTAGTATCTATCTGTTAATTAAGAACATATAACTATGTCTTTATTCTCCGCTTACCATTAAATTGTTATATAAAACCTTGTTTTTTCCTTGTCTTTTAGATTCATATAATAAATCATCAGCTAACTTTATTAATTTATTTATATCCTTTTCATCTGGATAAAAAGCAATTCCAAAACTAGCAGTAATACTACTTGTCATTCCATTAAAATTCACCTTACTGTTTTCTAAAGCATTTCGTATTATTTCCACTTTATCAAAAACATTTTCATGAGAGCCAAAATCCGGAATATACATTATTAACTCCTCACCACCATATCTGGCAATTAAGTCATTATCATCTTTCCATATATTTATTACTTTTGCTGTATTTTTTAGCACTTCATCTCCAAATTGATGACCATATGTATCATTAACTTTCTTAAAATCATCAATATCAATCATAACTATAGCAAATTGTTCTGGATTATCAGCTTCTATTTTTTTTTGAATAAATTCAAAAAAGTACCTTCTATTATATATCTTCATAAGTGAATCTACTTTAGTAATGTTTTCTAGTTGCCTATATAAAAATGAATTTTCTATTATTATTGCAATTTGATTGGAAATTGATTTTAAAAAGATCTTTAATTCTACATTCATAAAATCCAACATATTATGTTCAACAAGTATATATCCAATAAATTTTTCTCTTAAAACAATAGGCACTCCCATTACTGAATGTATGCATGTATCATTAATTCCAACCTTTTTTATTACATTTTCACTATTAAGTATAAATTCCTGTTCATTATTTATATTCATAAGTTCTATAGATGTCAGATTTATCTTATCGTTTTCTATATTGCTGGCTTTTATATTCAATTCTCCGTTTTCCAAAATAAAAATAGTTGAATATGCAACACCAAGAATGCCTAATATCATATCATTTATCATACTAAATAAATTATTATCGCTAAAATATGAATTAACATACTTTCCTATAGCAACAATATTAGACAATGAATTTACAGTTTTTTCCAACTTTATATTCTGATTACTTAAGTTTTGTATATGTTTTTCTGAAAATTTTTGGTAATTTTCATATTCAGCTTTTAATGAATTATAAAGCTGTTTATAATCCTCCATCTCACTCTTCCACCCTTTATTCATAAGAATAATTATTATTAAAAAATACACTTAGATAAAACTACAAAACAGAAATCATTAATATTATACACTCTTATCTTTAGGCTTTTATTTATATAATACTGCATTTTCTTGGCTCTATCAAGATATATTTCCATATTTTTATTATTTTATAAATATATACAAAACAACTTAAAGCATTTATCTTATTTCTCAACCATGTTTTTATATAGCATATCAACGTAATTAAAATTATCTTCAACGTTGTAATTTTCTTCCACAAACTTTCTTGCAGCCAATCCCATCTCACTTCTTAAATTTTCATCTTTAATTAAAGCATCAATTTTATCACATAAATCATCAACATCACCCTTTTTAGCTACAAGACTTGTAACTCCAGGTTTAGTAGATTCCATAAGACCTCCTACATCTGAAACCACTACAGGTGTTCCACAACTTTCAGCTTCAACTGCTGCAACTCCAAAACTTTCACTATCCAATGTCGAAGGAAAAACTGCCAAATCAAAATTTTGAAATTCTTTAACAACATCATCAGGATTTACAAATCCTAGGAATGTAACATCCTCTTCTATCCTTAGTTCCCTGCACAAATCTTCAAGATATTCCTTTTGACTTCCTCTTCCACCAATTCTTAATTTTAAATTTACATCTGGATTTCTATCTTTTAACTTCTTAAAAGCCTTAACAAGATATTGAATACCATACTTTTCTTCCAAAGTTTTTATTGTTCCAATAACCACTTCATTTTTCTTTATTCTTCCTGGCTTGAATCTGTTTATATCAACTCCAAATGGTGTTACTTCTATATCCTTATCTGTATATTTTTTAGTTTCATCTTTCATTACATTACTTGTTGAAAATATATAATCAGCTTTTTTAAGATTATACTTAAGCATCATTTTATGTACAGGTGACTTTATTGGAAAATCATATACATCACTTCCCCATACAGAAATTATATATGGATGATAATTAGCTAATGCTCCCAAAAGCCCATAGCTTGTAGCATAATGTGCATGAAGAATATCTGGCTTTATTTCCTTAATAAGCTGTCTTACCCTTTTAATTTTTTTGAAATACTGCAGCTTATTCTTGTCAGATGATTTTTTCATAACATTATCAGTAACATCTAGACAATGTACTTCAACACCTTCATATTCTCCGTTTCCAAGAGATATAACATGAATATCGTATCCTTTATTCTTAAAATATTCTAACCATTTATGAGTATGTGCACTATTTATATCAGCCAGATAACAGATTTTCATATTTTCTCCTCCAAATCTTTTTATTAAATATTACGATATAACATACATTTTTTAATTAATCCAATAAAGACATATAAATTCTTAATCAATAAAACTTACTAAACTTATATAAATTAATTTTGTTAACATTTTCAGGATTCTTACTAATTTATAATTTCTAAATTTTCATAACATTTATAACTATAACATATAATGCAAAATTAAAATTACATTATAAAACTTATCTGATAATTATGTATATGTAAAATTTTAAATATAAAAATAATGACAATATATTCTAATATTTTAAACACTATGATAAAATCTTATAATCAAAAAATTTTTCAAATATTTCATTATAAATTGTATATTATTAATTGAAACACATCTTTGATAATTCTATCATAATATTTTTATTTTATCTATCAAAACAAATATTTATTTCCCATATATCATATTATATTCGAAACAATTGTATTTTCATATATAATAAATGAGGATTTTCATATTTCAAAACTCTGAAATTTAATTCAAATAAATATATCTAATGGAAGTCCATTATTAATATTATTATATTGATTTACAGAATTCTACTTATGAAACATCCTCAATAATAATTTTCTATTTATTTTTCTTTATTTTCATACATACCCCAAGGCTTTGTATTCAAATATTTTATAAAATCATCTCTAAGTTCTTCTTTTTTCAATGCAAATTCTATAGTTGCCTGTAAAAATCCAAGCTTATCTCCTACATCATATCTTTTTCCTTCAAAATTATATGCATACATAGCTTCCTGTCCTATAAGAGTTTTTAATGCATCTGTAAGCTGTATCTCTCCACCTTTTCCAGGCTTTGTATTTTCTAGTATGTTGAATATTTCTGGAGTTATTATATATCTTCCTAATATCGCTACATTACTTGGTGCTTCTTCAATAGATGGTTTTTCAACCAAATCTTTTACTTTATAAACTCTATCTTCAATATGAATTCCATTTACAATTCCATATTTAGAAACACTCTCTTTGGGTACAGTCTGAACTCCCAATATAGTTGTATTATATTCGTTAAAACAATCTACAAGCTGCTTTAGACACGGTTTACTGCTGTCTACTACGTCATCACCTAAAAGCACAGCAAAAGGTTCATTTCCAACAAAAGTCTTTGCACAATGAATCGCATGTCCTAAACCCTTTGGTTCTTTTTGTCTTATGTAATGTATATCTACCATATCAGATATATCCCTTACTAATTCAAGAAGATCTGACTTTCCTGATTTTTCTAACTCTAATTCTAATTCTATAGATTTATCAAAATGGTCTTCTATACATTTTTTATTTCTTCCTGTTATAATAAGTATTTCTTCAATTCCAGATGCAATAGCTTCTTCAATAATATATTGTATTGTTGGCTTATCAACTATTGGAAGCATTTCCTTAGGTTGTGCTTTTGTAGCTGGTAAAAATCTAGTTCCGAGTCCTGCTGCTGGTATAATTGCTTTTTTTACTTTCATATATTATCGTCCTCTCATAAAGATTTTCATAAATATTTTATTAACACTTGTATTCATATGTTATCACTTTTGCTCTGTTAAATCAATTTTAGAATAAAATGGTTTTCAATTATAAAATCTTTTAAAGCCTTCATAATTCATTACAAATTATAAACTACTCATTTCCATCTTAAATGTGAATATTTTTTAAATTTTTCTTGTAATTTTATATTTTACACCTATTTAAAAAATTATTTGTTTTATTTTGTATTTTTTTGTTGATAAATTTATAATAAAATGCTAACATAAGTATACATTAATTAAAATTTTATTTATTAATTTATAAAAATCAGAATAATTTTGAGGAGAGTATATTAATGAAAAAAATAAATAAAGATATTTTAATAATAGGTTTTGCCCTGTTTGCTATGTTTTTTGGAGCTGGAAACTTAATCTTTCCACCATTCTTAGGTAATGCAGTAGGTTCACAATACTTAATTGCAAGTATTGGTTTTATATGTACTGGTGTAGGTCTTCCACTTTTAGCAATAATTGCAGTGACAAAAGGGGATGGAACTTTTGAAACAATGGCATCTAAAGTAGGTCCAAAGTTTGCTGTTATTTTTTCTACATTGTTATTTATAGCTATTGGACCAATGCTTGCAATCCCAAGAACAGCCGCAACTACTTATGAACTTGCTGTTCAGCCTAATATTCCAAAGATTACACCACTTGTATGGATGTTTATATATTTTACAATAAACCTTGTATTTGTTCTAAAAAAATCATCCATAATCGATTCAATAGGAACTTATCTTACTCCAATATTATTAGCAATTCTAGCTTTAATCATTGTAAAAGGTATAATTTTTCCTATAGGTGAAATCTTAAATACTGAAAGTGTTAATGTTCTTGGTACATCACTTACAGAAGGTTATCAAACAATGGATGCACTTGGTGGTTTATTATTTGCAGGTATGATTTCAAGAAGCATTATTGCTAAAGGTTATTCAAAAGAAGAAGTCATCCCTATGACATTAAAATCAGGTTTCATTGCTACTTTAGGTCTTACATTTGTCTATGGTGGTTTAATGTTTATTGGAGCTCAGACTTCAAGTGTTTTTACAGGAGAATTAACAAAATCAAACATACTGCTTTTTATATCTAAGAGTATTCTTGGAAATGCAGGTTCAATAATAATAGGTCTTGCAATAGCCCTTGCATGTTTAAGTACATCCATAGGACTTCTTTCAGCTGGTGCTTCATTCTTTGAAAAACTATCTAAAGGAAAGCTGAGCTACAAATTTAATGCAGTAGTTATTTCATTAATAAGTATTGTAATAGGTTCATTGGGTGTTGATAATATTGTTGTAATTTCAGGACCAATATTAAATTTATTATATCCTGTAGCTATAACATTAATCTTTACTACTTTATTTGAAGAATATATAACAAATATTAAAGCAGTAAGACTTGGAGTATATACTTCATTGATATTCGGCATATTAAGCATAATTCCAAATATCGACTTGTCATTTATACCATTTGGCAGTGCTGGATTTGCATGGCTTCTTCCAACTGCAGCTGCTATAATAATCGGACATTTTATATTTCCCAAGAAAAAAGAACTTGTTGGTTCTTCGATTTTAGAATAAATAAGAACTTTAAATTTATATAAACAAAAAAGAACTGATCTATAGGAAAAATCCTTGTTATCAGTTCTTTTTTATTTTGTATATATAAAGTTATATATATATATAATAAAAGTGAAATCCACCTAATTCTATCTATGCATTTTTCTTAATCATATATAAAAATATGTGATTCGGTATTGTTCATTGTATATCTTGCAAGGCTAATTACATTTAAAATTTAAATTTATTTACTTCATTAATCATATTATTAGACTTATCTTCTAAATCTTTAGCTGCATCAGCTACTACTCCAGAAGAATATTTTATTTCAGTAGAAGAAGATTCAACCTCTTCTGCTGCTGCAGAAGTTTCTTCAGATACAGCAGTTATTGATTCAACTTTTTCTAAAATGCTGTCTTTTTCATCATTAATATCTAATATTGCTTTAAATGTCTTATCTATTTTAGGTGTAACTTCTTCAAGCATATGAGACACATCTTTAAATGAATCTATTGCTTCCTTTACTGAACTAGTCTGTTTATTGAAATTATTGTCCACTTCTTCAGTTGTATCTATCATCAATGCATTTTCTTGTGATACTGTATTAATCAATTTAGATATGTTTTTAACAGAACTCTGAGATTGTTCTGAAAGTTTTCTTATATCCTCTGCAACCACTGCAAATCCTCTTCCTGATTCACCTGCTCTTGAAGCTTCTATTGCAGCATTCAATGCAAGGAAATTTGTCTGTTCTGCAATTGAATTAATAATTGCTGTTATAGAATTTATTTTTTCTATATTTTCCGAAGAATGATTTATTTTTTCTCTTAAATCCTTAAACTGCTTATTCATAGACTTTATAATTGATGATAAAATTTTAAATTGTTCCTCTGCAATATCAGTAACTTTAATAACTTCTTTAGAACTTCCTTCAATATCTCTCAATGAATCAGTTACCGTATTCAAATTATCTGAAAACTTTCCTAATATTGCTGTTATATTTGATAAATTATCACTCTGCGATGCTGCTCCCAAAGTAACCTCTTTTATTGCACATGATACAGAATCTATAGAACTATCCATTTCCACAGAATTTTGAGATAATTCTTCTGATGCACTTTGTATTTCATTAAAATTTGTTATGACATTATTCAATATTCCTTTTATAGAAACTTTCATCTTGCTTATAGCCTGAATCATTTCACCAGTTTCATCTTTTACTGATAAATGTTTTTCATCTATCTCCTTAGAAAAATCTCCTTCTGAAATAGGAATTATGTAGTCTATAGCATGTTTAATGTTTTTACCTATTCTAGTCGCAAAATTATATACTATAAACAATGATAAAACTAAAAATATTATTGCAGTTATAAATATATTGCTTTGAAGTTTGGTTAAATTAGAGAAAACTTCATCCTTATCAATTACAGCTGCCAGTGACCAGGATGTTCCTGGAACTAATGCATATGACATGTACTTTTGTTGTCCTTCATACTCATATTCACCATTTCCACTTTCTCCATTTATCATTTTAGTCTCTAAATCAGCCAGTTTTTTTAATGAAGAATCTTTTTCTGCATTTTTTATATCATTGTCCGCATTAATAACCAAATCGCTATTGTAATGTGCTATTTTGGTTCCATCATTTTTTATCATAAATATTCTTCCAGTATCACCAAACTTAATATCTTCAGATATCGAACTTATGCTGTCTCCCTTCATAGTTGCTGATAAAAATCCTACTATTGTATCATCAACCTTTATTGGAGCCATAGCAACAACAACTAAAATATGTTCAGTACTGCTTATAAGAGGGTCTGAAATTGCTGTTTCCCCTTTTTTTGCCTTTTTAAAATATTCTCTATCTGAAATATTAGCAGCTGTTCCATTACTGTAAGCTATATTTCCATCTAAATCTGTCAACCCCATCTTAACATAATCATATTTTTCTATATATTCATTAAGAATATTAAATTTTTCTTCATTTGATTTACTCTGATCTCTGATTTGATCATTAGATGCAAGTAATTCTATTATATCTTTTTCATTCTGTATTCTGCTATTTACTATTTGTGCGCTCTGTTCATTTATTGTAGCCATCTGTGATTCTGATAATGATTTAAAAATCTTTTCAGACATTACTGTAATAGTAACACTCAATATTCCAACCAACGCAACAATCAATACAGCTGTTGAAGTAATTATTTTTGTCTTTATTCTCATAAACCCACTCCCCCTATATAAAAAAAACGTTACATTTTAAGCTATTTATTGAAAAATATTGCAAAATAAAAACAACATTTTTAATTATAGCACATTAAAAATAATAATAATAGTTAATTCATTATATTTGATTATTGGGGTATAAAAATAAGACTGTTAAATAAAAAAATAAAAATATTTCTTCATTTAACAGCCATATAATAAACTCTTATCAATTAATTTTTATGTCTGAATTCAATTCTTCCTTTAAACTGATCTTCCATATCAGTTGTTTTAAATTCTGTAAATGGGAATTGTACTGGCATTCCTGTCTTTCTTGATTTATATGCTGCTAAAATTATTGACATGGCTTTTTTACCTTCTTCACCACTTATTAATGGTTCTCTGTCATTATTTATAGCATCGATTAAATCCTTAAATAGTGGAGTATGTCCCTTACCATAAACATTATCTATTTTAGTGTTTACTTCTTTCTTTACAGCTTCTTCGTCTTCACCTTCAAATCTCCATGTTTCAAGTTCATTGTTAGCAAGTCCCCCAATACATACAGCTCCATTCTGACCAAATATGCTTAAGGTTTCTTCTAAATTCTTTGGATAGACACATGCTGAACCTTCAACTATTCCAATAGCACCATTTTTAAATCTTATTACTATTGCACCAAAGTCTTCTGCTTCAATATCTCTAAGATATGTATCACATTCTGCATACACTCTTTCAATTTCTCCACCCATCATCCATTGTAATAAATCAATATTATGTATACACTGGTTCATTAATGTACCACCATCTAATGCCCATGTACCTCTCCAAGGCGCCTGATCATAATATTCCATATTTCTATTCCATAGAATTCTTGCAGTACCATTTACTAACTTGCCAAATTTACCATCTTCCATAGCCTTTCTTAATTTTTGTATAGGCTTATTAAATCTATTCTGATGACATACGCAGAGTTTAACATTGTTTTCCTTTGCAACTTTTATCATTTCATTAGCATCATCAATAGACATTGCCATTGGTTTTTCTATTAATGCATTGCATCCTTTTTTCATAGAATAAATAGCAATTTCTGCATGATATCCACTTTCAGTTGCTACTGTAACAACATCAATATCTTCTTTTTCAAGCATTTCCTTATAATCAGTATATGTATGTACTGAATTTTCATCTGCTCCTGTCTTTTCTATATATTCAGCTTTTTTTGCTTCAGCTTTTTCTGAAATAACATCACAAGTAGCTGCAAGCACAGCTTCTTCTCTGTTATTTGCTAAAGCTTCAACATGTTTATAAGAAATTCTTCCACAGCCAATTATGGCAAATCTTAATTTTTTCATTGTATATCAACCTTCTTTATTAAATAATCTCAAAATTTATCCACAAATTAAAATTCAAATATAATCATTATCCACAATTTAGTGCACATTACTGTTATTAAATATATATTCCAATTGACAATGTATGGTGAAATCCACTAACTGCACTATGTATATGTTATAATAAAATTTCTATAAATCAAAGAGATTTCATCCTTAATTGCCAATTGTACATTGAATTAAATACATTTCAATATAGTCTTAAATATTATATATACATCTAAAAATATATTGCTTTTATTTATATATTCCATGTTAAGTGCCAGTTTATCCGGCATTATTGTATTTATATAGAATTCATCTGGATTTTCAGCTTTGCCAAGAAGTTCATTTTCATCTCTGTATCTTATAGATGCAAGATCTGTAATACCCGGCTTTACATCAAGAACTTTTCTCTGTTCTTCAGTATACATATTAACATACCTTGGCACCTCTGGTCTTGGTCCTACAAGACTCATATCTCCTTTAAATACATTTATTAATTGAGGAAGTTCATCTATTTTATATTTTCTCAAAAAAGCTCCTATTTTAGTTATTCTGCTGTCATTTCCAACAGTTATCTGCCTTCCAAGTTTTTCTGCATCAACAACCATTGTTCTGAATTTTAAAATCTTGAACTCTTTTCCATTTTCCCCTACTCTTATCTGCTTGAAAAATACTGGACCATCTGAACCCATTTTAATTCTTATTGCAACAAAAAGTAAAAAGGGACTTAATATAACAAGACCTATTCCTGAACACACAATATCAAATATTCTCTTAATAACTTTATTTAAAGCGTTCATTTCTTCACTCCTGATTATAAATTATTTTTTTAACGCATTTAAAAATTTATCAGCCAGACCTTCATACATATGATTATTCAATACGTATTCTTTACCATTCTGACCCATCTTAGTCTTTTCTTCTTCACTAAGACTCTTGATTTTCATTACAGCTTCTACTACTGCATCTGGGTTTTCTGCTGGTACGCTTATTCCACATTTACAGTCACTTACAGGGTCATTTGAAGCTTCAACTGCATATATTACAGGAAGTGAAGCCATCATATAATCAAATAACTTATTAGGACTTACTCCATAATTGAATAAGTTCTGTTTCTTTAATCCAATATAACCTATATCAAGAAGTCTTAATACATTATCCATATTATCCTTTAATACAGGATCTAAAAACTCCACATTCTTTACATTATTTGTTTTAGCATATTCTATAAGCTCATTTTTAACATTTCCTTTGCCAATCAACACATATTTAACTTTCTCATCAGTTGTCTTTTTAGCAGCATCAATCATTGTACCAAGAACATTAGCAGGTGAATGATTTCCTGTATATCCAACTAAGAAATATCCCTGATTTTTAAGTTCCTGAAGTCGTTCAATTGTGCTTTCCATTGGCGCTTCTTTCTTTTCTCCAGTAAGTATTCCATTTGGAACATATACAAACTTATCTGTAGAAAATCCTCTTTCCTTTATGTGCTTATCTGCATCTGGAAGGATAGAAACAATTACATCAGAATTTTTAAATGCAAAATCTTCTGCTCTCTGAAGTACAACTATTGCAGGATTTTTTTCTGAAAATCCTCCAATTTCCATAGGACTCAATGGCCATAAGTCATGTATTTCAAAACATAATTTTGCACCAGTTCTCTTTGCAATTCTATGAGCTGGATAAATATCAAGTGGATATGTAGATGAAGCTATTACTGCATCTGGTTTATATTTATCCGCAATCTTTTTATAATTCATTCTGAGCTTCCACATGAATGTAGAAATATTTTTTATTCTTCCAACACCATTTCCTTGATATTTAGGTGTTTTTACCCATACATATGTTATTCCATCTATAATTTCTTCTTCAAAATCTTCTTTTATTACAGGATTATTTTTTCTTAAATGGGAAAAATCAGCTCCAAGTATAGTTACATTGTGCCCTTTCTTTTTCCATTCTCTTGCCATATAAAATGGTCTGAATTCCATTCCATGATAATCTGAACCTGCATAATGATTAATAAGTAAGATATTCATTGAACTTTCTCCTTCTGTTTCAATTAAAAATTGACAATCATTTATCGTCAGTCGTCCTTAACTTTTTAATTATATCATAGTAAAAATTCAAAATCTATCTCTTTTAAATTATAATCATTCCAATTTATAACTTATTTTCTTTGTAATTATCTCAAGTTTATTTTTATACTTAAATCTTTAAAGAATTTCTTCAATTATAATTGCTTTTATTAATAATTTAATAATTAATAATGTGTATATTAAGGTTGTCAATTGTCAATTAAAAGCCATATATGATAAAATATTTATAGATTTATTTCACATAAAAATTAAGGAGGAAACCTCTATGAAAATTTTAACTGTTATTGGTGCAAGACCACAGTTTATAAAAGCTGCAACAGTATCAAATAAAATTAGAAGAAACGGAAACACTGAAATATTAGTACATACAGGACAGCATTATGATAACAACATGTCTGATATTTTCTTCGAAGAATTAGGAATTCCAAAGCCTGATTATAATTTAAGCATAGGTTCTTCAAATCATGGCCATCAGACAGGAAATATGCTTATTGCTCTTGAAGATATATATTTAAAAGAAAAACCAGATATGGTTCTAGTATATGGAGACACAAATTCTACTCTTGCTGGTGCTTTATGTGCAAGTAAACTTCTTATTCCTGTTGCCCATGTTGAAGCAGGTCTTAGAAGCTTCAATAAGGCTATGCCAGAAGAACAAAACAGAATACTTACAGACCATATATCTGAACTTCTTTTCACACCAACATTAACAGCTGTTAATAATTTAAAAGCTGAAAATATAACTAACGGTGTCCATAATGTAGGTGATGTTATGTATGATGCTGTAAATTTATTTAAAGAAAGAGCAAAAGAAGTTTCTACAATAACCGCTGATTTGGATTTAGCTCCTGGAAGCTACATTCTTTCAACAATTCACCGTGCAGAAAACACAAACAGCATTGAAAGACTGACTTCAATAATTTCTGCATTAAGTGAATGTGGCAAAAAAATAGTTCTTCCTCTACATCCAAGAACTAAGAAATTCATTAATGAATATGGGCTTCATATTGGTGATAACATTCAAATTATAGATCCTGTTGGATATTTAGAAATGCTTTCACTTCAGGAAAATTCAGCCAAAATAGTCACAGACAGTGGCGGAGTTCAAAAAGAAGCATATTTCTTAAAGAAACCTTGTATAACAATGAGAGATGAAACTGAATGGATTGAAACTGTAAATAATGGATGGAATGTAATAGTTGGAAGTGATTCAGCTAAGATTAAAGATGCTATTGAAAACTTTAATCCAACTGGTACTCCAGAATCAGCTTTTGGTGATGGAAACACTTCTGAATTAATAACTGGAATAATTGAAAATTATCTATCTTAAGATATAAAAACGAAGCCTGCAACAAGTAATTATGCAGGCTTCATTTTTTTATATGAATAATGGTATAACTTTAACTTTTTATCTTTCTGACATCATCAAATTTAATAATATATATGTTCTAATAATACTTACAACATAACAATTAACAATTTTTGTAACCCCCATCATCCATTGTCAATCAAAATATATATGTTGCAAGATTAAAATTAAATCTAAAATTTAATCTAACACACAAAATACTAAAGAAATCTTGAAAAGATTTCATCCTTAATTATCAATTGCAATATATATAACATAAGGCAGCAATAAATTCAATATTGCTGCCTTTTAAACTCATTATATATTTATCAATCTATCATTAGATTATATAAGTGAATATTCTTTTATCTCTGAAGTTTTTCTATATCCATTATTATTATCTTTGTAAACCTGAATACAGCTTACAGCTAATCCAATCATAATCCAGTATGAAAATACATATGTTATTGAACTAGGTCCAAAACTTGCTGGTGCAAATGCAATCAATGCTGCTACCATTGAAAAACAGACAGAACTTTTTTTCTTTACTGCTAATACTAAATTATATATAAGGAGATATAAATAATATACTCCATATAATATTACTCCAGGTATTCCAAAGTCACCTAATATCTCTATAGGATAACAGTGAGGACTATATATACTTCCTGTATTTCCTTGATCTTTTATATATTGCTCTACATTTCCAACACCAAATCCCTGAAATCTCTTTTCAGTTATTACACCGTTAAGCACATCTTTTATTATTGCCATTCTATTAAGAGTTGAGTACTCTCCTGTTTCCTCACCAGCTACCATGCTTTCTAATGAATGAAGCTTTCCTGTAAGTGTATTCATCTGCATTTCCTGACCATCTACAGGTTTTATATTCATCATATTAGGTGCATAAAAAAACGATACTGTCATCCCTGCTATTACAATTACAGGATAAATCATCTGCTTTATTCCTATTTTCCTTATATTCACTATTGTATATAGAATGAAAACTACAGTACCAAATAGAAATGCAACATATCCTGTTCTTGAAGTAGTAATTATAACCAATGCAAAAGCAATAATTGATATAAAGCTAAACCATACTTTAGCTATTACAGATTCAAATTTATAAATTGCAAATAAACATACTGGCATAAGCATTGCAAGCTGGGCATTAAGATTATTTGTATTATAAGAGAATACTATAGGCCTTGCTTGAATTATGTTTATGTGTAGTTGTGAAAGACTCTTTATAAATCCATCAATATAATGTCTTACTGGAAGCTGCTTTCCTAATAAAACTTCTACTAATCCAATCACAACAACTATAGACATGAGATATAAAATCAGCCTTACAGTTGTATTTAAGCGTTCTTTGTTTATGTTATATGCCATTAAACATCCTATAAAAGCAAACATCATCATATATATTGCTATATACTTTATTGATAACCTTCTATTTATTGCCCATATTATGCTTATGCACATATAAATAAACCACACTACATAAATACACAGAACTTTTTTATCAAGCTTTAAAAATACTTCACGTTCTGTAAAAACCTTATATAATGACATTAATGTAAATACTCCCAAAACAATGTGAAATAAATATACTGACTGAATTCCTGGTACATACAAAGTATAATCAAATATTACAGCTGTTAAAAGTGCTCCATAAAGCACATCATACATACTTTTATCTCTCATAAGCATTACTGCCCCTGCAAATGCTGCAATAAATAATCCACTTACAAGATAACTGCCATTAATAACTCCCATTACTCCTGCAATAATAATCACTAACGCCAAAGCTAAATTTCTAAACTTTTCTTCTCTAGACATCTCTACTCCTTATCTGCATTTTCAGCAGCAACTTCATCTTCATTTTTATAATGATATGTTGGAACTATAATCTGCATCTGATGCTTAATCTCATCAATGTTATCCATCTGTAATAACTTTTTAAGCTGTTCCAGTTTTACAGTTAATTTATCCATATCTTCAAAAGTAGGCTTTCCTACATAAATCTTTTTATGAACTGTATCCTGTAATCCTTCCTCACTCATAAGCAGTTCTTCATAAAGTTTCTCTCCTGGTCTTAAACCTGTAAATACAATTTTTATATCTTTATTTGGTTCAAGTCCTGAAAGTCTTATTAAATCACATGCCAGATCATATATTTTTACTGGTTTACCCATATCAAGAACGAATATTTCTCCACCTTTAGCAAATGCTCCTGCCTGCAATACAAGCTGTGCTGCTTCTGGTATAAGCATAAAGTATCTTATTATTTTTTTATGTGTAACAGTTACAGGGCCTCCATGTGCAATCTGTTTTTTAAATAATGGAATTACTGAACCATTACTTCCTAAAACATTACCAAATCTTACTGCTACAAATTCTGTCTTTGACTGCTTATCCATAGCCTGAACAATCATTTCACATAATCTCTTTGATGCTCCCATTATGTTTGTTGGGTTTACAGCCTTATCAGTTGAAATCATTACAAACCTTGATACATTTGCTGCACTTGCTTCAAGAGCTAAATTTAATGTACCAAATACATTATTCTTAATAGCTTCCTTAGGGCTGTCTTCCATTAATGGAACATGTTTATGAGCTGCTGCATGGAATACAACATCAATTTTATATTTGCCAAAAACTTCATGAAGTCTTTCCCTGTCTCTTATTGAACCAATAAGAACTGACATATTCATATCAGGAAAATCTTCTTTAAGCTCATTCTGAATATCATAAACATTGTTTTCATAAATATCAAACAATATAAGTCTCTTAGGCTGGAATGCTGCAATCTGTCTGCATAACTCAGAACCTATCGAACCTCCCGCTCCAGTTACTAAAATAGTTCTTCCTTTTATATACTCTTCAATCCCCTGATTATCAAGCTGAATAGGATCTCTTCCCAATAGATCTTCTACGTCAACATCCTTTATTCTGCTTACAGTAGCTTCCCCGCTAAGAATTTCATACATACCTGGAATTATTTGAAGTTTACAATTTGTGTTCTTACATATTTCAATTATTTCTGCCTTGTTCTTTGCATCAATAGATGGTATTGCTATTACAATTAAATCTATTTCCTGTTCTCCAACAATATAAGGTATATCATATCTGTTACCTTCTATTTTTACACCAGATATTCTCTTTCCAAGTTTATCTTTATCATCATCAATAAGAACTATAGGATTATATTTAAGTTCTCTTCTTGCCATCATTTCATTTATTATCATTGTACCAGCAGAACCTGCTCCTACAATCATTACTCTTCTTTGATCAGCAGAATACTTGAATGGTATATATAAAAGAGTCCTTCTATATACCCTATAAAGAATTCTGTATCCAAGGACAAAGAAAATACTTAAAAGTATTCCTACAACCATAACATTTAATGGTATTGTTGATCCCAGCGGACTTCTTGTATATGCAATAGATAATATTCCCGCGGAAATATTTCCTCCAACACCAAGAAGAAACTCATCAGTTCCTGTCAGATGCCATAAGCTTTCATACATCTTAAATAAATAAAAACATACTATGTAAATAAGACTTAAAGCTATTACATCATGACTATAAATTTTAGCTATCTCTGTAAAGTCTTCACCTTTTACTATATTAATAGAAAACAGATAAGCCATATTGACCATGAATATATCAATCATCATAATTATTAATGTTTTCCATCTTTTCACTTCAGCTTTCCTCCAATCTGGAAAGATTTTTGCTATAAAGCAATTTAAACCTTTGAATAATTCTATCTTAACTTATTAAAAACTTTTAACATTAACTTAGGACAATATCTTATTCCTTCACTTTGAATAAAGTATCTAATGTTGCTTTTATTAAATTTCTGCATCTTATAATGCTTTAACGCTTCTTTTACTGCACTATCATTTAAAAACTTAAAAAGAGCATCGTGAAACTTTTCATCTTTTGATAAAATCGAAAATACATGTGATATAGAATATGGTATTTTGTATTCTACAAGAAACTTTTCAATTTCTTTTAAATTACCTTTTTCTCTTATATACTGTAATAAGTCTACATACGAGTTATAGCAGTCAATATGTTTTAATGATACATTCTGAGTTATGCCATTTTCCCATATAACATAATACGCTAGAACCTCATTAACAGAAATAACTCGATTTGCTTCAATCAAAGCTTTTACTATGAAGACCATATCTTCTCCATATTTTCTATTTGTATCAAAGAAAATATTATTATCCTTGATTACAGAAGTTCTATAAATTCCACTTCTCATTCCTATGGTAATCTCATCTGCAAGCTGCCTTAAACCAGCTTCTCTTCCAGTGATGAAATCACTGAGGTATTTGGTTCTGCTTTTCACCAATACATTGCCACAAGCATCAACTTCACTATAATCACAGAAAACCACATCACACTTTGTCAGTTCAGCCTTTTTTACCATTAATTCTATAAATTTTGAATCTATGTAATCATCTGAATCTAGAAAAGTAATATACTCTCCAGCAGCCTGCTTTATCCCTTCGTTTCTCGCTACACTGACACCTGAATTTTTTTGTGTAATAATTCTATAATCTATCTCAGAATTTTCCAATAGAGATTTTGCAATATCTATACTCTTATCTTTTGAGCCGTCATCTATAAGAAGGAATTCAAAATCCTTACAAGTCTGATTTATAACAGATCTTACACATTTCTCAATACAGGCTTCTACATTATAAACAGGAGTAATTATAGATAATTTTGTCAAAACTCCCACTCCTTATAAAATAATTATCAATTTTAAAATTTGATTTAACATTAAAAACTGCATTTCATTTATTAACAATTTAAATTTTCATACTATCTTTAAAACAATATTAATATTTATCATCCATCTTAGAATTATACTAATATTGACCACCATATGCAATATTTATACCTATTTCTTAAGCAAAACTTCACAAACTCCATTAAAGATTTTTCAGTTTTTTAATACCCTTTGCATGCCACTGTCTATCTTCTTCTTTTGGAAGTGTCATATAATCACCATACAGCTGAGTTAGAATGGCATCATAGTTTTTGGGGGCATAAAAATAATTTCCCTCAAATTCAAGTTTCTGAAGTTCGAAATAATCTTCTTTTTTATAGATATATTCACTCCATACTGTATCTAAACCATAGCCCATATATGGAGAGTTTACATCATTCCATGAAACTAAAAAATCAAAAAACTTCTTTCTTCTCTTATAAGGAAATATTGCCCTTACAATTCTATAAAAAGTAAATGTAATCCTATTTTTTGCACTTAATTTTTCAGGTTTTTCACGAATTCTTATAAAACTTTTTAATACATTATAACTTAATGTTCTCTGAAGTTTATATACCCATCTTTTTTTAGGAAGACTATCATATGGGAAAACATCTATAAATAATCCATTATGCATTTTATTATTTTCAGCAATATTTTTTTCAATTAAAAGTGTACCATTATATCTTACTTTACATGGAACCTGGTAAATATCATAATACTCATCAGTCTCAAATGTCTGTAAGAATAAATAATCAGGAAGTTCTTTCTTTGCAATATCAATAAATTTTTCATAGTCTTTTCTAGGCATTCCAATATCCACATCATCATCCCATGGTATAAATCCCTTATGCCTGACAGCTCCTATAAGTGTACCTCCATCAAGAAAATACTTAAGTCCATGTCTTTCACATATTTTATGAACTTCCTTTAATATATCAACCATTAAAAGCTGGGCATCTCTTAAATTTAAATCTTCATAATCACTTTCATTATATTGAAATTTTTCATTAACCATTATTTCATCCTTTCCAAATCTGAACAAATTCCAAATCAGTTGTCTTAAATCAAAATAATATAAGTATTTTTGTCAATCAAATTTATTATACCATAAAATTAATAGTGAATATTAATCACACTAAATTATTTTACTATGGAGAATTCCTACATTTTAAATGAGCAAATTTCATATTTGCTCATGGGGTAAATATCTAGTTTTGATCTTAGATTCGTATTTTCTTTTGAAGAAATTTTAAATTTTCAACCAAAATCAAAATTAGAAATGATTTTATCTGAAACCTACAATGTATGATATAAATATATATTTTAAAACTGAATATAAAATTTAAAAAGCAAAAACATGGGTGTGTCGCACAAAGATCAAATTATACAATATTATAGTATTAAAAGACTTGCTTAATACTATATAATATAACATTTGAATTTGTTAATGCTACAGCCCCATGTTTTATTTTATTAAAATATGACTTTAAACTGGATTATTTTTTGCCTTTAAATACAGTTTAGCTGCAGTAGGAACATCACAAACATATAAAAATCTTTTTGCCAATCCAATAAGCCATTTATTTATGAATTCCTTGGCTTCATCAGTTTCACTACTGCACTTATTATCAAAAATTTGTTCCTTTACTATTCTTTTATATTCTCTTTTATTTTTCTTATATAATACTTTACTTAATTCTACTGTTTGTTCATGCATAAGCTGTGATTTGCTGTCTGAAAAACTTTCACCATATATCCTATATCTAAATAGATGTTCTGGAATATTATAAATCTTGCTCTTTTCAGCAATTCTCGTCCATAACTCATAATCTTCTACTGCACTAAAATCATTACTTCCATATAAATTTTTCTTTAACAGCTCAGCCCTTATCATAACACTTCCATGAACCAAAGGACATGTTAATGATAAAAATAATTTTATCAAATCTGGATTTGATGGATAACTTACATTTCTCTGCACTTTTCCTTGAGCATCTATAATGTTATAACATGTTCCAACCATGCCATAATCACTGTGATTCTCTAAAAATTCTACTTCCTTTTCAAATCTCTCAGGCATTGATATATCATCACAGTCCATTCTTGCAATATATTTTCCTCTTGCAAGCGATATCCCTTTATTTAATGATGCAATTAATTTTAAATTCTTCTCATTATGTACCAGTCTTATACGCGGATCATTAAAACTTTCTATTATCTCAACACTCTTATCAGTAGAACCATCATTTATTATCAAAAATTCAAAATCCTTATATGTCTGATTAAGAATGCTTTCCATTGCTTCCTTTAAAAATTTTTCTCCATTATATACTGCCATTAACACAGTTATCATTGGTCTATCCATAAAAATTCTCCTCTTTATCTTTATTTAAAAACATTACTTTTAAAATTTTATATTCTAAATGATATATCTTGCAAGATCAAAATCACATATAAAATTTACCTAATATATAAAAACACTAAAAAAATCTTCGAAAGATTTCATCCTTCATTGTCAATTGTTCATCGTCCATTATCAACCGCAATAGCTTAAAACATATTTTTATTTTCTAGAATAAAATTTTTCTGTCTTTCTATATATTCTATTAATGGCTTTACATTATCCTCTGATGATTCACCTAATGCTTTCTTATACTCCTCTGATGATTCACCATTCATATATTTCAATTCAAGTCTATCATCAAGAAGCTGCTTTAGATAAATAAATCTCCCTATTCTTCCATTGCCATCTTGAAATGGATGTATACATTCAAATTCAAAGTGAAACTTACAGACATCATCAATTGTAACTTTTTCTATTTTATTAAAATTTTCAACTAAAGCCTTCATTTTCTCTTCAACTTCCCATGGAGCAGCTGTATCAAATCCAGCTCCAGGTATTTTGTTTGCATACTTCTTAAATATTCCTGCCAGTCCCATATCATATAACCTTGTTCTATACATAAGACTTCCATGCCATTCTTTTATCATTTCCAATGTAAGTTTCTTTCCAAGACTGTCAGTTACCATATCAAATGTATAAAATGAATTTACAGTTTCCTGAACATCATCTAAAGTGTGAGTTCCCTGTACTATATTTTTTTCAAATAAAAGCTGTAATGCTTCTGTTGTAAAAGTACTTCCTTCTATTTTATTTGAATGATATATAAAATCATATTTTAGTATTTCATTCAAAGAATTATGAATACCTTTAGTTTCTTTTAATATCTGTAAAAACTTTTCATAATCAATTTTATTCATTTATAACCCTGCTTATAATAATAGTTTCTTCAATTATTATAACCTATATCTCATTTCTTTAAAACAAAAAGGATGCTAGAATTGTTCTAACATCCTTTTATATTCTCTAATCATAGTACAAAATCATTTCTACGCAGACTTTTTATTAATATCGTATGGAGTTTTACCTTCTTTCAAAAGTTCATTTATATGTTCTATAAGCTGTGGTAATTCTTTCATTGTATTTATAGTAAAATGTGCTCCTGAGTCAATAAATCCCTGTTTTGTTTTACTTATCAATTCTTCTTTTTTGTCTTCAGACATACTATTAAATTCATCACTGCTGACTCCCATATTAGAACTTCCAATTATAACTCCTACAGTCCATACTCCTGCAGCCAGACCTTCCAAAATTATCCACAGATTGTACAATAACACAATTTCCTAAAGAATAAAAATCTACTTTATAGACTGTGTAGTTCTACCTTTTTTCAAAGTTATTCGCAAATTGTCCACAAATATAAATTTCTATAGAATAAAAAAGAAACTGCTGTATAAGATTAATTTATAAAATATCAATATTGTATTTAAAACATACTTGATATTTTAACTGTAATCTTTAATACAACAGTTTCTTTTAATATATTCATCTATTTAAATTTTTAATTAATACATCTTATTTATCAGCTGTAACTCCGCCTACTCCTTTAATAAACCATTTCTGAGCTACTAAGAACAATAGCAATAGAGGAAGAACAGCAATTGTACTTGCAGCCATTATTTCAGGCCACTTCATTCCATAAGCTCCATCCTGAATGAAGAACTGTCTTATTCCTGCTGAAATCAAAAACTTCTCAGGACTTTTTGTTATAAGTGATGGATACATATATTCATTGTAGTATGTAACAAAACTTATAAGAATAAATGTTATAAAAGTAGGTTTTGTTAAAGGAAATACTATCTTCCATAATATTTTAAAGTGTGATGCTCCATCAATTCTCGCTGCTTCTATAAAGCTCTTATCAACCTGCATAAATGCCTGCTTCATCAAAAATATTCCTAAGACATTTACAAGATTACTTATTGTAAGACCAGTAAGAGTATCTAATAAATTAAGTTTTCCAAGTATTATATAGCATGGAACATATGTTATAGCTGATGGAAGCATATATGTTCCCATAATTACTACAAATAATAATTTTCTTCCTCTGAATTTAAGCTGAGTAAGAGCATATGCAATCATGGCTGAACTTACTGTCTGAAATATGACCTCAATTGTTGCAACTGAAAAACTATTAAATAAATATGTTTCAAAAGGAGCTTCTTTAAATACTTCTAAAAATATACCCCAATTAGGTGAATCAGGAATTATCTTTGGTGGAAATGTGAAAATTTCCTGTTTTGACTTAAGCGCACTTGATACCATCCATACAAAAGGGAAAAAAGTAATTATGCTTATAAATATTAACATTAGATGTTTCATTAAAATCCCAATTTTTTGTTTTAGTGTTTTTCTATTTATCTCAATATCATTCTCTATTTTCAAACCATTCTCAATATATAATTCATCAATACCATCATTCATATTTATATTCATAATACAAATTCCCCCTAATTTAATTAATAATTATCATTTCATATATATTCTGCATTGAGTTTATCAACTTCACAACTTTCTAATAATGTACCCATTTCTTTGATGCTGCAAATTGAATACCTGAAAGACACCCTACTATAACAAGCAGAACTACTGCTATAGCTGTTGCTTCTCCAATATTAAAGTTTTCAAATGCCATTTGATAATATAAATAAAGTATAGTTCTTGTACTTCCAGATGGTCCTCCTTGAGTAAGAACCTGAATCTGATCATAAGCTTTTAATGAATCGATAGTTGTAATTATTGTCAAGAAAAAAGTAGTAGGTGATATAAGAGGTAGTGTTATACTCTTAAATTTCTGGAATCTTCCTGCTCCATCAACAGATGCTGCTTCATATAATTCCTTTGGAACTCTTTCAAGTGCAGTAAGATAGAATATCATTGCCCATCCAAATCCTTTCCATATTGTGACGAGTATAACTGCATACATTGCTGTATCAGAACTTTGAAGCCATTGACTTTTTGGCAGATTAAAAAGCTGTAATATAAAATTTGCCAATCCATACTGAGGTTCAAAAATCCAGCTCCATACTATTGAAATAACAACAGTTGGAGTAACCCATGGTGAAAAAATAACGGCTTTATATATTGCACTTCCTGCAAGTTTCTCTTTTAAAAGAACTGCTGTAAAAAGTCCACCTGCAATGGTAGGCACTAATGTTCCAAGTGTGAAAACAACAGTATTTTTCAATGCATCATAAAACATGCTGTCTGAAAATATACTTCTGTAATTATCAAGTCCAACTATATTATAAGTTGAGCTCATATAATCCCAATCAGTAAAGCTCATAAATATTGCTTCTGCCATTGGAAACAGCCAGAAGATTCCAAGTGGAATTAATGCTGGCAATATAAATATTAAAACCCTCACTGCATTTTTAATTTTTTTCTTCCTATATATTCCGCTTTCCACCAACACTTTAATTACTCCTTCTTTATAAAAATTTGTTGTTAAATTAATTACATATTCCAATTGACAATGAAGAACGAAATCCTTTCAAAATTTCGTTAATTGTTATGTAGTTTTATTATTAGAACATATAAAATTGTTTCTTTGTGATTATTATACGTAATGTTTAAATTTGAATATATATCACAATAAATGTATTAATTCACAGAATTCAATACATTTATTGCTGACATATTTCAATTGAAAATGAATGATGAAATCTTTTTAAGATTTCTTTTATCATAAGAACAAATATATATAATATTTGTTCTTATTTGCTCTTAACATTAAATTGATATTATTAATAATAATTATTTATTTAATTCATCAAGAGCTTTTTGAGCAGTTTTTTGAGCTTCATCTAAAGCTTCTTTTGCTGAAACATTTTCTATTTCAACTTTATCTGCTGCAATTTTAAGAGCATCTGATATTTTTCCACCTGTTGGATCTATAAATGCCTGTGAAGCGTGCGCTGCCTGTAATGTTGGAACTAATGCATATGGCTTATCACTTACATATTCTTTAAATGCTTCATCATTAGGACTTTCTTTATTTACTGCAATATAACCTGAAGCTATAGACCATTCCGCATTAACTTTTGCACTTGTAAAGAATTTAATGAATTCATAAGCACCTTGTTTTTGTTCTTCGCTTACACTCTTAGGTATTACTAAAAATCTTGCTTCTGCAATTGGTTTTGCTTCTTTACCATCTTTAAATGCTGGTTGTTCACATGCTGATAATATGCTGAAATCTAAATCTCCCTGATCTCCTGCTGATCCTGTATATCCAGCTGTTTTCTGTTCCATTGCATCTGCAACTGTATCATTCCAATACTGCCATCCTTGTCCACCTGAATGAATTCTCATTATCTTATCTTCATGAATCCATTTTCTAAAGCTGTCCCATACTTCAACCCATTCATCACTATTAATTAATACTTGTTTACCATCGTCACTCAATACTTGTCCACCATTGCTCAAAACTGCATCAACTAAGTTGTCTGATCCTTTCATTGGTTCCCATCCATAGAATGAAACTTCATCACCATCTTTTTTAACAAGCTTTGCAGCATCTTCTGCTAGACTAGTCCATGTTTTCATTGTATCTTCACCTAATCCTGCATCAGCAAATGCTTTAGTATTATAATATAAAACCTGAGTTGTTCCATATACAGGGAATGCATATAACTTATCCCCTTGCTTTCCTGCTCCAATAAATGCACTTAAGTAATTATCTTCTTTATATTCTGAATCCTTACTTGCAAGTTCATTAATATCTGTTAATAAATCCTTTGAACCTAATGTATATTGTTTGTCTGGTTCTAAAAGAGCTAATGCTGGAGTTTTGTTAGCTGATATTGCTGCTTGAAGATTTTTATAAGTTGTATCATAATCATCCTGAGCTACAGGCTTAACTTCATATTTATCTTGTGAATTATTGAAATCAGTAACTATTTTCTGCATGCTTTCATCAAGCTTTCCACCAAGTCCATACCAATATTCAATTTGAATTTTTCCATTATCAGATTTAGTTTCCTGAGATGCCCCATTTTCATTTTTTGCCCCACATGCCATCATACTTCCTGCTATTATGGAAATAAGACCTGCTGCACAAATTTTCTTTATAAATTTGTTCATTAATATATCCCCCCGAATATGTGTTAAATTGATTTTTAATATTTGTCTAAATTCTATTAGTATTTTTTAAAGTTCATTTTCTGAACAAAATTTATAATAGCAGTGTTCATTGTTCATTGCAATATGTTCAATAAAAATTCTTTTATTCTTTTATTTTTTTACATTTATTATACTTTTTAACTTTTTCTAATATATTATCAATGTACAATGGAGAATTGTCAATTTATATATTCTTATATTTTTTCAAAAAGCATACATACCTTTCAATAATATACTTTCATGTTTAATGATCAAAATAATGCTCCACTCCCATTTCGTAGATAATACTTTAGACTTTTCATTACTTTTAATCTATTGATATAACTAGGTTACGCTTTTTTTAATTCTATAAACTCTTGCACAACAAAAAAGAGCTCAGAAATTCTGAACTCCTTTTTTGATTGAAATATTTAGTTTAAATATATCTTTAAATTGTTAATAAAAGGGCTACTTTTTCGTTCAATGTGTTACTAACTGACATAATAAATTTCCCCCTTAAAAATTTAATAATTTAATAATATGAATAATTACAAAATAATATTTGCTATTATTTTCCCTTAACTTTTATTTAATGTAATCTATTATACAATTTGTAATCTATTACATTAAATATATAATGTGACTATGTATTCATATCTTTAATACAGTATATTTTGTAAATACATTATGTAATATGAATACATGTCATTTTATATAAATACTATTTTTTTAAGCTTAATGCTAAATCTAAAACTTTAGCTCCATTCATCATTCCATAATCAACCATTGGTATAACTTCTACTGGAATTCCTTTTGGATCACAAAGAGCTTTTGCATTAGCTAATCTGTAACCAACTTGTGGTCCAAGTAATGCAACATCCATTGAATCTAAATGCTTGTCTAATTGTGATTCTGGATAAGCATTGATATCTACTTCTACTCCTTTAGCTTTTGCAGCATCTTTCATTTTGTTAACTAAAACACTTGTTGACATTCCTGATGCACAGAATAATTTAATTGTTACCATAATTGGTTCCCCCTTTTAAATAACTTCTTCTAAATAAATTACTTTTTGTTTACTATATATATATTATATACCATTTTTTCTTGAATGTAAATATTTACTTTAAAATTTGTAATAACTTTTATTTTGTTAAAGTATTTACAACTTTTCTCAATTCCATGATTTGTTCTATTAAATTCTTTTCTGATATAGCTGTCATTAAATGGTCTTGAGCATGTACAAATAAAATTGAGAATTCAACTTTTTCTCCAGCTGCTTCTTTTTGTAACATTTCAGTTTGTGAATCATGAGCTTTTGCTAAAGCTTCATTTGCTAATTCCATTTCTTTATCAGCTTCATCATATTTTCCTTCATTTACTTTACTCAATGCCATGTAAGCATGATTCTTACAGTCACCTGCATTAATTATTATATTCATGATTTGCATTTCTAATTGTTCCATATTATAAGTCCCCCACCTTCTGTTTTTTTCCTTACACAAATATATAAAGCAAATTGCGTGCCAAACACTTAACATTTTTATATATTTTTTATTTTTTTAATTAAATATCACCTTCTAACACCTCTATTTTTAAAGCATTAAGTAATTTTAGTTTTTTTCGCAAAAAAGATATATTTTTTAATTTAAATATATATTCATTGCTACTGTTTGATGCTATTTTTTAGTGTTTGATATTATAAACTTACTGTTTTACTCCAAATACAAAAAATAAACACTAACTAATTGATGTTTGACCATTAATTAACTATTATGATATTATTCTCATATAAACAACGTATTATTTTACTTAATTAAGCTATAATTTAAACACTAAAATACAGATTTGATTCATAGTATGTTGTGTGTTCTATATATTGAGAATTTAAAATCGCATCATATAATTTGTCTAACATATGTAAGAATACAAAAAATCTTATCAAGATTTTATTCTGAATTATGCATTGCATATGGTTAATTGCAATATACAAACACATAACAACAAAAGAAATCTTGTAAAGATTTCATCCTCAATTGTCAATTGTCCATTGT